>CAYQTW010000182.1:0-7061 GCA_964420485.1 uncultured Anaerolineales bacterium | reverse complement strand
CACTCGCACCGCGTGTGATACCAGTATCTCGGCTATCTCGAAGACGTCAGGCATACGGATGTATCTCCTGTCTCACTCGGAGCAGCAGCCCAGCCTACATACCAGGAAACCCAGTAGCAAACAAAAGGAGCAGGCCCAAAAAGTAGGCCGCTATACTGACTATGGCCCCAATCACTATGCCAGTACACACGCTCAGCCTGGCCCCGCTATCCCCTACCACCCGTCGCCCAATCACCTGACCTCTTCGATCACCCGGCTCAACGACCGGTACTTTTCCACCCACAGCCCCAACAGCCCCAGCCGCCAGCGGTAGGCCTCACCGATGGCCGGGTCCGCCTCGCCGCTCGTCGTCAGGATGTTGCGCAGCGCCAGGCGATGCAGCGCGTCGCTGATCACCCGCCGCTCCAGGCTGACGCCCCGCTCGGCCAAATAGTCCACGACCTGCACCAGCGTGACGCGCCCGGTGAGGGGAGTCATCCGGCTCAGGGCCGCCAGCACCCGCCGCTCCTCCGGGCTGGCCTCCATCCACAGGTACATAAAGTGCGCTTCGCCCGAGGCCAGGATGTCTTCCAGCGCGGCGTTCACGTCTGCCACCGTGACATAGTTGCGCTCCGTCTTGTTGTGCCGGTTGACCAGGCTGTGGCAGAGTAGTTGTAGGAAGTAGGGATGGCCGGCCGTCACCTGCCACATCTTGTCCAGCGCCAGGTCGTCGTAGCGCATCCCGTACTCGGCCACCGGCTCCTGGATCAGCCGCAACGCCTCCGGCTGCTCCAGGAAGGCGATCTGCCGGTACAGGCTGATGTTGAAAAGTACGTTCCAGTAGTCGGAGGCCAGTTCTTCCAACCGATGCGTGCCGCAAAAGATCACGCTCAGATTGTTAGAGTGTTGGATCATGTGGCGCAGGAAACCAAAAACCGAGGGGTCCAGATTGCCACGCTGCACTGCCGCTTCCAGTTCCTCGAACTCGTCGAATGTGATGAGCAGATGCCGGTCCCCGATGGCCTGGCGCACACGGGCCAGGAACCCGCGCTCAAAGGCAGTGGTCGGGCTCTCGACAAAGTCGTCGTATTCCGGGAGGTCAATGCCAAAGCCGCGATCCTCCAGGGCAAAGGCGATCTCGGTCGCCAGAGTGAGAAAGAAGTTGGGCAGGCCGGGGTCGAGGCCCAGGGCTTGGCCGTCGAGATAGACCGGCAGGTAGTCGTCGCCCAGCCGCACCGGCAGTTGCTTGAGTAGCGACGTTTTGCCCGTGCGCCGCTGGCCGATCAACACCAGGTTGTTGCGGTGCAGGGCGGCCAGGTTCTCGTGAATAAAGGCCAGCACGTCTTCCCGCCCGAAAAAGAGCGGCGAGCCGGCCTCCAACGGCGTCCCCACCACGTAGGGGTTGGGAATGAACTGGAACTCGCCTTCGGCAGCCAGCAGGCGGACGATGTCGGCAAAGTTCTCCACCTGGTCGGGGCCGCGCGGATCGGTGTACAAGATCACAAAGCGGGCCCGGAATTGGTCTGCTCCCTCCGCCAGGTGGGGCCGCACGCGCAGTTCCACCCGCACTTCTTCGCCCGGCGCGATCTGCTCGATCTGGGTGCTCTCGTCCAGCAGCGTGTACTCTGGCGCGGAGACGAGCGTGATCTTGAGATTGAGCGCCGCGCCGCGTCCCTCGTTGCGCAGGCTGAGCACCAGCGGCACGGTGTCCTCCTGCCAAGTGTGGCGGGTAAGTAGCCGGCAGACGATGCGGGCGCGGGTCTGGAGTTCACTCATCGCCCCGGTCACGACGGCCAGCCACTCTTCGGCGATGCGCTGTACGATGGGGCGGTCGGCGCTGCCCAATTCCATCCGGGCCAGGTGGTCCACCCGTCTCAGCCGCTCGACGGCGCTGGCCAGATAGGCCAATTTGTCCCGGGATGTGTCCATGCGCTCGTAGGCGTACAGGGCCTCCGCTGCCGGACGCAACCCGGACAGAGCCTGGGTAAGGGCCTGGAAGGGGCTGGTGACCGTCGTGGCTGCCGTTGGCCGCGCTTCCTTTTCTTTCTCGTCTGGCAGGGATGGCAAGAGTAACGTGATCTGGGCGATGGAATTGGCGTCCAGTGCCGTCTGGCACAGCCGGTAGGTTGCCAGCGCTTTGGTGGCGTGCAAGTCACCGGCCGAAGGATCTTCCAATTGGGCTATGAGGGTGCGCAGACCGACCGGTAGCACCTCGGGCTCGAACTGGCTGGTAAAGAGATAGTTGAACCCTTCGGCAAGTTTAGAGATCGGCCCGGCGCCGAGGCTGTCCAGAACGCCCGGCAGGTGGTCAATCAGGCTGGCCGCGTTCGGGTCTTGTCCGGCTGCCTGGGCCAGGCGATGCAGTTCGACTAGCGCGGCCTCGGGCCTGGCGAGCAGGGTCTCCGCGAACGCCTCCGCCCGCCCGATGGGTGAATTGCGGTGCGCTTCCAGACGGCGCTCGGCCTCTTCCCTGTGTTGGGCCTCGACGTCCCTCTCCTGGATCAGCCGAGCCACGTAGATGGCCGTGCCGGCCTGACCGGCCAGGTTTGTCAGCAGGGACCGGTCTTGGCGCGAATAGCCCTGACCAGAGAGGCGCGAGCCGAGGGCCAGCACTCCCACCAATTCGCTGCCTTCCGTCCGGGGCGCGATCAGCGGCACGAACAGTTCAAAGTGCTCATCCCTGAACGGAGAGACTGGATGGCCATTCCGCAGGCGGCCGAGCAAATCGGGTGTCAACGATAACTGGGCCGCTCCGTCCGATGGCAAGTTGAACGGTTCGGTCAATTGAAACGCGCCGTCCGGGTCACGGAGAAAGACTGCGCCACATGTGACGTGCAACAGATCGGTCGTGCGACTGACGAGCACGCGCAGCAATTCGGGCAGGTCAATGATAGTGCGCACCTCACGCGCAAAGTTCGTAATCGTGCGCCCGAAATCCACCCGTTCCCGGTAAAAGCGGCGGTCAATAGAGTCTTGCAGGCGCCGGTGCAGGGGCCTGACCAGGGCAGTGGCTATCAGAGTGGCTATGACAATCGCCCCGTCGGACTGCTGACCAGTGATGGCGCGGAATGTCTTTTGAAACACAAACACACCGCCGAGATAAACAACCGCCACTCCTCCCGTCAGCGCGGTGTAGACCAGCGTGCTCTTGATGATGGGGTCAATATCCCACAACCGGCGGCGCAATATTGAGATACTGATGGTTAGCGGAGCGAGGAGCAGCAGGAACATTGAGAGCGGTTTAACGACCAGATGGTAGATGAATCGGGAGGTACCGAGTTGGTGGAACGATGGAATGACAGCGAGCAACAATCGAGACCCAAAGTACCCTATTACCGCCGCCGTCAGACCAAACACGACCCACTTGGTCTGTTGCCGCTGTACCGGGCTGGAAACGTGCGTGTAACGGTAGATTTGAGCAAATATGCCGCTGCCAAACCAGCCCAGTAACACCAGTGACAGGCTGAAAACGCGCGTGTAGTAGAGTATGGTCCTGAAATCGCCGGCGTCCAATGGAATCAGAAAAGCCAGAAAGCGGAGAGGAAGAGCCAGATTGTTTGGATCGAATTCCACAGTGGGAAAGAGTGACCAGGCCAATAGCCACCCCACCCAGATAAAGGACAGTGTGCGCGTCCAACGGGGCACAAACTGTCCATCGGGAAAGGTGTAAAAGACAATCAGAATCAATCCCATGCCCAGATACCGCACGATGAGAGCGAGCCAGCGCCACGCAGACTGGGTCATCATCAGCATGTCCAACGTGGGCACTATAGCCACTCCGAACATCAGCAGCGCGATGGAGACAAAGACTGCCATCAGATCGTCTGACTTGTGCCAAAAGATCGCCACGGCGGTGAGGAAAAACACCAACACCTGTATAATAGTCAAGACGATTTCGTACACGGCGAGGAACTTGAACTCGACGAGGGGAGCAATATATCTAAAGTGAACTGACATGGAGGCGATAAAGACAATCAAGGTCAGAATCGCAAGCGCCATCCAGACTACTCGGACGATGCGCCGGGGGCGACCGCGCAGGGGCGGGAGTGGCTTCTGTTCAGAGTTCACAATTGTTTCCTCGGGGGGCAACACTAGAACGAATTTGGAAAAAAACGAATTGGAGACACGTTGTTTGGCAAGTTTACGTTGTGTCCGCAGAACACAACATCGAATTTAGAATACAGCGAATTTGGAGCGGATCGAGTTGCACGCAGCAAGACAGGCAAAGGAGGTTCTATGGTGTGATTCCTGAGAGTCGAATTTAGAATACAGCGAATTTGGAGCGGATCGAGAGCAAGAAATTCGTTCCTTTCCTAATTCGATGTTGTGTTCCCAGAAATCTTGAATCTCCACTATGCTACCATCAGACATCAAAAAAGGCAAATACGTTCCCTCTGGTTGGGCGCGAGGGACACCACTGCCAGGAAAAAAAGGAGGCCCGGTGCCTCGATGGCGCCGGGCGACTGACGACGAACCAGCAAACAACGATTCGCTACAAGGAGCCTGGATATCCTACTACCAACTCTCCTCGTCAGGCGCACCCGTCGCTCTGTCGAGCAGCCTAAACGCGCCCAGATAAGTCAGGTCAGACAGTTGGATGAGCGCACTGCTGCTGGCCTCACTGATGGTCACACCGGTCAGGGAGACGCAGGGCGCATAGTTCCTCAAAACGAGGGGCAGGTAGACGGTGCTGGTGAAGACGCCAGTATCGGAGAGGGTGAAGGTGTCGCTGGTATCGGAGATGGTGGAACTGATGGTGCTCTCCACGCGCACCCGCGCCGAGGTGGTCGGGGTGACCGGCGTCGTCCAGGCATAACTACCGCTGTTGGTGACGTTTGACTCGATGAGCGTAAAGCCGCCGCCCAGCGAATAGGACAGGTTGACCTGGGTGACGACGCCGGTGGTATTCCACCTGATCTGCTGCGTGCTGCTGACGGGCCAGTTTGTGCCGCCGGTGGGGGCGGTGATGTCCAGCGTAGGCGCGGGTGCGCCGCTGGTGTAGGTGATGACCAGGCGCGGGCGCAAAGTGGTGGTGACGGCCTCGCGGCTGTAGAATTGATGATCGGTCCATTCGCCGCTCAAGGGACGGAGGAGCAGGCCATAGTTGGACGCGCTGCCCCCGACCCAAGCCTGCACTGCGGCGGTGGCGTCCAGGTGCATCCAGCCGAGTGCCATCCCGGTCGGTATAGTGAGTTGGTCCAGAGCGGTAGGGTCATAATCACCGCCCGGCGTGGTCCAGGGCACAGTGGCGGTAGCAGTGAGCCACGTCGCGCCGTCGGGGACGTAACTGGCATCGGGCCAAAAGTCGTGCCCGGTGCCCTCAACCCAATCGCTGGTCACGCGGTATAGAGCAATCTCGGTATCATTGTCCATATACGTGTGGTAACGGTACAGTTCCACAGTAGCGGCGCTAATCGTGATGTCACCAGATAGCGCCGACAAATCCCAGATCATCAGGCTGCGCCGGTTCTCGGCGTCGCCGTAATAAGTCTGCAAATTCTCCAGACCGCCCACGTTGGCGTTGGTAAAGACATCGTTAGCCAGGGTCACGTCGGCCGTGCTAGTAAAGACCACCGTCGTCTGCGCCGTGGCGCGATGAGGGCTTGGAGCAATCGCTTGCGATGCGCCGACGGTATAGGTGTACGTGTTGCTGACCGTCCCGCCGCAGTTTGTCGCTTGCACGCTGATCACGTGGGTGCCGCTGTCCCACTGGTAAGTGGCGCTGGCCTCCCCCTGCCCGCTGGCGGGTGCAGGCGACCAGACGTAGGTGACAGGCAACGTGGCGTTGGGCGGCGTGATGACAGCGTTGAAAGTGTAGGTGGCAGCGACGGCTGCGCTTATGGTGAAATCGGCGTTGCTGTCGTCATAAATGGTGGGACTGACCACACTGGCGACCCGCACCCGCACCGATGTACTGACATCATCCGGCACTGTCCAGTCGTAACTGCCGCTGTTGGCGATTGTCGCCTCAATGACGTGGGGCGTGACAAAGTTGTCGGTGGAGTAGGCCAGGCTGACGTTGCTGATGTCGCCGGTGTACGTCCACTGGATTTGATGTTGAGTGCCCACCGTCCAGTTCTCGCCGCCATTGGGAGCGGTGAGCGTCAGCGTGGGGGCGGGGGGAGCGCCCCCCTGCCAGTGGTTGTAGTAGACGTTGAGCAACTGGACGAACTCGCCGGTGGCCTTCAGGTTGCCGGCAGCGGTGGGGTGGCTGCCCCCTCCATTGCCGCCCGGATAGGCCGAGTAGTTGTTGCTCACAGTCTGGATGTGCTGCACCGTGCCACTCCACCAGCGGTGGTGGTTGCCAGTCTCCGTCCCCAGGTCGTTGGTGTTGGCGTCGCCGCCATTGGAGGTCAGAACGTTGTAAAAGTCAAAGACGGCCACGTTGTTGTAGGAATAGCCGTCCAGCCAGTCGTCCACCAGCCAGTCGTTGAAGGCGCGAGCGTTGGCTGCGTGGGTCGCGTCGGTCTCGCTTTCTTGTAGAGGGGGCGCGGTGATGACGACGAACAACTTGTCCTGACGGGTGGCAAAGTACTCCAGGAGGTCATTGTAGATGCCCTTGGCGTTGGCCACGGTGTGGTACTCTGACCAGGCATCCTGGCCGCGCAAAGGGTTCGGATCGCCCGTCGGCGGGTCGCTTGGATTACCCCCCAGGTGAGAGTTGGGATAGCAGGACTTGAACATGATGATCTCGTTCTCACCGCCGGGGTCGGTTGACATTCGGGAGTACCAGGAATGTTGGCCGTATTCGGTGTAGAGGGCGCTCATGTAGGCAGCGCTATCAGCGCCGCGGAACCACTCCCACCAGTGGCCGATGTCGGTGAGGCTCCCGATGTCGTTGCCACCAACCGTCCAGCCATAGTTGGTGTCGCTGACAAAGTAGTTGTCGCGCAAGGCCAGCCCCAGGCCACCATCATCGTCGGCCAACCAGTTCTCGCCGCAGGAGTGGTGGATAAAGATGAGTTTGACGGGGGAGGCGGGCGGGCTGGGGTCATCGGCCGTAGGAGTGAACCCTCCCGCAGGTTCGGAACCTGCGGGAGGGTTGGAAGTGTGGGTGAGGATGGGCGCGGCCGAGGCCAACA
>CAYQTW010000181.1:0-7066 GCA_964420485.1 uncultured Anaerolineales bacterium | reverse complement strand
AGTCCTAGGGCAAAATGGTGCGCCCTCGAAAGGGAGTCCCTGCGCGATCAGTGCCAGTTTCCGCGTCCGGGACAACCGCCGGAAGCGGGCCTCGGCTCGCTGCGCCGCCCCTCGGTCGGAAAAGCGCCAGGCGGCGACGAGTGTCACGGGACGGCGGCCGGCTGTGTAACGCGCCCCCCGGCCGGCGTTATGCTGTGCTACGCGCCGTGTCAGGTCAGTGGTGATGCCGGCATAGAGCGTATCATCGGCACAACGCAGAGCATAAAAGAACCAGGATTGTATCTTCATAGTGATTATTCGGAGGCACTCCTCAATGGTCTCTATATTTTAACACACTTTGTGGTAAATCCCAACTGTAACTAATTTGTAACACAGTGGATTTGGTATAGTCGCCGGAAACTGGTATAATTGGGTAAACATTGGCCTGCTGCCAGCGTAGCATCAGGCACAGGGAAAGAAGGAAATGATGAACAACGTGCGGGTTCTATACGTCGAAGACAATGCCGAGAATCGAATGTTGGTCAGGCGCGTACTGGAGGCAGAGGGTTATACCATCACCGAAGCGGTTGATGGGCCCTCTGGATTGGAGACGGCCGCTCAGATACGACCAGATATAATCCTGCTGGACATTTGCCTGCCCGAGATAGACGGATACGACCTGGCCCGGCGCTTCCGCAGCACACCCGGTCTGCAACGGATACCCATCCTGGCTATCACGGCCAAGGTGATGAAAGGGGACCGTGAAGAGACATTGGCGGCAGGTTGCGACGGGTACATTCAAAAGCCGATTGACGTAGACCGGCTGCCGGACCAAGTCCGAGCAGCATTGCAGAAACGCCATACATAGTAGAGGCAATTATGGGCGTACAACCACAGGACGCTACGATCCTCGTCGTCGAGGACAACTTTCAGAGTTTCGTACTCGTCACGCGCCTGCTGGCTTACCTGGGCGTGGAAAAGTGCGAATGGAAAGCCTCGGGCTGGCAGGTATTGGAATTTGCGGAGACGCTACCTCGCACCGACTTGATCCTGATGGATATCTTTCTGCCGGAGGAAGACGGCTACCAGGCATTGGACAAGTTACGCGCCCACCCACGCTTCAAGGACACTCTCATCGTGGCCGTGACCGCTGACGCCTCCGCCGAAAACATGAAGCGCGCTCGCAGCGCCGGCTTCGATGGCTTTATCGGTAAGCCGCTCGACCCGGACCGCTTCCCCAACCAGGTTCGTCGTATCCTGCAAGGAGAGTCAGTCTGGGAACCAGAGTGATCTGGGTAGCGAGAATGGATGAGATGCCACATGTCGTCGCCAGACCTTACAGAGCAATCGCGCATCCCAACGGTTGGGATGCGCGGGGGGCTGGGCAGGACTCTGTTGACTGCTTTCCTGATCCTGGCGATTTTGCCATTGAGCGCCATCAGTTGGTACGCCATCACGCGCGAGCGGCACGCCACCCAACGTCAAGTCATCGCCAAGCTGTCCTTCGTCGCCACAACGATGGAAATGCAAGTCGGCAAGTGGGTCCAGGACCGCGTTGCGGCTCTGGCACTTTTGGCGGCCCTACCTGCCATTCGCGAACTTGTCCCGAGCACCTCGACCGCACTCGGTGTAAACTCCGCCGAAGGGAACACGGATATCCTGACTGGCGACAGCACCGCCCGTGAGACGCTGCGGGCCCAATTACGCGCCGTGCTGGAGCAAGACCCAGCCTTTCGCCGCCTGGACGTGCTCGATGACAAAGGCCAGGTGTTAGTCTCCACCGATCAGCAGACCGAGGGAGTCCTGCTAGAAGAGGCACTCGCGCTTGAACCTGAACAAACCTCCAGCCTGCAATTCATCACACTCGACCCGACCGCCGACGTGGGATTGGTGATCGTCCAACGCATCACCGGTCTGGACGATACGGGCGGGGTCACCCCGCCTCTACTGTTGACCGGCTGGCTCAACTTGAGCGACCTGGCCCAGACCTTGCAGGCAGATATTCCCTCCCTGGAGAAGGAACGGGAAGGGATAAAAGTCTACCTGGTAGATGCCAGCGGGATGACGTTACCGCAGGGGCGGACGGTGACCAGTCCCGCCATCGAAGCCGTCCTGCCCGGCGAGGATGGTAGGGGCGGGGAAACCCCGCCCCTACACGAGAACCCCACCGGGGTCTATCGCTGGATGCCTGAACTTGGGTTGGCGCTGGTGGCGGAGCAGGCTCAAGCGGGGGCCTTTGCCACAACCGATAACGTCGCCGCTACCGTCATCGGCGCTACGCTGGTGGTGGCGCTCGCCACCGCCGTCATCGCCGCAGTTGTGACGCGACAGATTACGCGCCCAATCGTGCAGTTGACCGAGTCGGCACTCGACATCGCGGAGGGAGACCTACAGCAGCGCGTGCCCGTGGCAATGTTTTCGAAGGACGAGATCGGTATCCTGGCCTACGTGTTCAATCACATGGCGGCGGAACTGGAGAGCCTGTACGACGACCTGGAGGCCAAGATCGCCCAGCGCACGGCCCTCCTGCAAGAGGCCAACTATCGCCTGCGTGAGACGGAAGAATTCCGCTCCCGTTTTCTGACTCACATGAGCCACGAGTTGCGCGAGCCGCTGACTAACATCATTGGCTTTTCCCGGCTGATCCTCAAGGGGATGGATGGTCCCATAAGCGATCAGCAGCGCCAAGACCTGCAGATCGTCTACGCCAACAGTCAGCACCTTCTGGGCCTGATCAACGACCTGCTGGATATTTCGCAGATCGAGGCCGGGCTGATGGAACTGCAACTTGAGGAACTGGACCTGGCAGAGATCATCAACAGCGTGATGGCTACTACTAGCGCGTTGGTACGCGACAAGGAGATCGAGTTGCGCCAGGAGATTGCCCCAGACCTGCCGAGAGTGCAAGCCGACGCGGCGCGCATCCGCCAGGTGCTGCTCCGCCTGCTGACCAGTGCCGCCCGATCCACCGAGCAGGGATACATCGCCATACACGCCTGGCCCGACGGCGACGAGGTGTTGGTCAGTGTGAGTGACACAGGGAGGGGCATCGCACCGCGAGACCTGGAGCGCATCTTTGAGCAGGGGGAGAATGGGGCGACTGGAGTCGGGCTGGCGTTGAGCAAAGAATTCGTCGAACTGCATGGCGGGCGCTTATGGGTGGAGAGCGGGATAGGACAGGGCTCGACCTTTACGTTCAGCCTGCCGCTGCGGCAACCGTCGGGGAAGCAGTAATAGATGGAAGCGCCAACCCGTTGGTGTCTTCGGCTTCCATCAAACCGGATGGAGAATCTCAATGACCACGGTGATTGCAGTAGTCAACAATAAGGGAGGGGTGGCCAAGACCACCACCTGCCTCTCGCTAGGAGGCAGTTTGGCAGAGCAGGGCCACCTGACGCTGCTGGTAGACCTGGACCCCCAGGCTCACCTGACCGCGTCGCTGGGTATCAAACCAGAGACGTTGCGCCGCACGGTAGCCGACGCGCTGCTGGGCCAGAGTTCTTTGGTGTCCATCAGCCGGGAAACTGGCGTGGAGAGGCTCGACCTGGCGCCGGCCAACCGTGAACTCGCCGTTCTGGACAAGGTGCTGTACAAGCGCCCCAGGTACGAGTACCGGCTGAAACAGAGCCTGAACGGCGTTGGCCGCCAACTCTACGACGTCGTCCTGATGGACTGCCCGCCGGCTTTTGGGACACTGACGCTCAACGCGCTGACAGCGGCCGACTTGCTCATCATCCCCGTCCAGTGCGAATATTACTCTGTGCGTTCGCTCCACCAATTGCTGGAATTGGTAAAATTGGTGCGGCACAAGACCAATCCCCGCCTCGGCTACCGGCTGCTGGTAAGCATGTTCGATATGCGCAACAAAGTCCACCGTCTGACTCTGGAGCAGATGCGTACTCGTTTCCCCGATGCCTTGTTCCAGACCATCATCCAGGTGGACACCCGGCTGCGGGAAAGTCCGGCCTTTGGGCTACCGATCACCAGATACGCGCCTCGCACACGAGCTGCTCGCCAGTACCGCGCCCTGGCGCAGGAACTGGTCGCCTGTTTGCCGTCCACCGCCGTGCGCCCGATGTCGTTGATGGGGAGAGAATTATCGCTGGCCCAGAAGCCCGTCACGTTGCCATCTACGTCCCCCATACCCTACCTGGAACGCGGGGGCGTAGAAACTTGTGGTGAGCCCAGCCGAACCATGGGAGTGAGATGCTATGCCTGACGACCAACTAAGGCGTTCTCTGGAAGAGTTATTCTCCGATATCTCGGCGCCGGCACCTGAACCGGAGGCCGAACCATTGCCTCCACCCTCTCCGCCGGCGGAAGAGCCGGCACCTGAACCGGAGCCGGAACCGCTGCCTCCACCCTCTCCACCGGCGGAAGAGCCGGCACCTGAGCCAGAGCCGGAACCGCTGCCTCCACCCTCTCCACCGGCGGAAGAGCCGGCACCTGAACCGGAGCCGGAACCGCTGCCTCCACCCTCTCCACCGGCGGAAGAGCCGGCACCTGAGCCAGAGCCGGAACTGCTGGCGACTAAAGCCCTTGCCGGTCCCCCGACCGAGGAAAAAGCGGCTGTGCGGGGCCCTGACCAACTTGGGGTATTGCGGGAGCGGATCATAAATATTGTGCTGCGGAGCGCGGCGATCCTGGGTTTGCCTGCGCTGATCGCGTGGGGGGCTTATGTCATTCCCCAGAACGATTGGGTTGGCCTGGCGATCAACGGAGCGCTATACTCACTGCTCCTCGTGATCACTTTCGTTCGCACTATTTCTTTTCAGATTCGCGCAGGCGTCATCCTGACTATGGTTTATGGCCTCGGGTTACTCAGCCTGATCGATTCTGGCCTGAGCGGGGATGGGCCTCTTTATCTCATCTCACTGCCAGTCCTCGCGACCATACTGCTGGGACGGCGGAGCGGAATTGGCTCTCTAGTTCTGAGCCTGGGCACCCTGGTCGTCGTCGGTTGGGCGATGGTCTCCGGACGGCTGACGCCGCTGCTTCAAGTTCATCTTGCTCAACCCGTCCTTTGGCTCAGCGTAACGGTTGTATTCTTGGTTCTGGCAGCGGCCATGTTGCTCTCCCACACCTCCCTGGTCAGTGGCCTGGAGCAGGTACTGGCTCGTTCCGAGCAACTGACCACAGAATTGCAGATTTCCAAAGAGACATTGGAGCAACGAGTAGCCGAGCGCACCCGTGAACTCGAAGAGAGCAACCGGCGACTCCAACGGCACGCTACCCAATTGCGTGCCAGCGCTCAAGTCGGCCATGCCGCGACGTCCATCCTGGACGTAGATGAACTTTTACGTACCACGGTAGACCTCATCCGTGACGAGTTCGGCTTTTACCACGCCAGTGTGTTTCTGATAGATGAAACCGGTGAATGGGCCGTGTTGCAAGAGGCGACCGGTGAGATCGGGCAGCAGATGAAGGCCCAGGGCCACCGGCTGACAGTGGGTGGCCGCTCAATGGTCGGCTGGGCCGCAGCCTACCGCCAGCCCCGCATTGCTTTGGACGTGGGAAAAGACGCTGTTCACTTTGACAATCCTCTGCTGCCCCACACCCGTTCGGAGATGACGTTGCCTCTGCTGGTCGGCGAACGGCTGATGGGGGTACTAGACGTGCAGAGCACAGAGGAGGCCGCCTTCGACGAGGAGGACGTCCGCACGCTGCGTATCATGGCCGACCAGATCGCGGTAGCCATTGACAACGCTCGCAAGTTCTCCGACAAGACGCAATTGCTAGAGATGACCAGTCCGATCTACCGGGCCAGCCGCCGCCTGACGACAGCCGTAACGCCCGGTGAGGTGGCCGATGCCGTCATCGCCTCCGTAGCCGAGACGGGGGCCGATGGGTGTGTCATGGTGGAGTTTGAATATTCACCCACCGGCGAATTTGAGGCTCTCTTGTACCGGGGGGTGTGGCGGTGTGACCGGGAACCCCAGTTCCAAACCGGTATGCGGCTTCCAATCTCAGAGAGCCCTTTCCCCCCCGAGATGGTGAGCACTTTGTGGGCGATCGCCGATGTGGAGCAGGACGAGCGCTTGCCCCAGAGTGCGCGCCAGGTCTTTGAAGCGACGGACGCGAGGGCCCTGGCCAATATTCCCCTGCATACCAAGTCAGGGGTGATTGGCCAGGTGGTGGTGATACGTACCACCCCGATTCCCTTCTCCGACGCTGCCCTGCGCCTCTACGAGGTGCTGAGTGATCAAGCATCAGTGGCGCTGGAGCGGGCCCTCCTACTGGAGGAGGCACAGGTACGAGCGCAGCGCATCGCTGCCCTCTACAATTTTAGCCGTGATCTCTCCGCCGCGCTTGATGTGGACACTGTCGCCCTCACCACTCTACAGGCCATCAACGACATTCTGGCGTTCGAGTATGCCACCATCTCCCTGGTGGACATCTCACGAAGTATGATCGAGACGAAACGCGGCATATGGGAAGGGCAGCTGGACGTCTTCCCTGAATGGCTAGAGATGTCCCGCTATCCCCTCGATCACCTGGATATCCTGACCGACATTGTGTACACAGGTAAAGCAGAGATCATTGATCGTTGGGACGACCGTTTGAACAGAGATATCTGGGAGCGTTTCAACCACGAACGGTTGATCCGTGTCTTTATGCCCATCCGCGTCAAGGATAAAGTGCTTGGCGTCGTGGAGGCCGGTTATGACAAGAGCCACAAAGCCGAGATTACTGCTGAGGAACTGGATTTACTAGAGGCGTTCGCCGGTCAGGCTGGTTTGGCGCTGGAGCGAGCCTATCTGCTGGAGGAAACACGACGCCGCGCCGAGCACGAGCGCCTGGTGAGCGAGATCACCGCCAAGATCCGCCGGCCTCTGGACGTGGACACCGTCCTGCGCGTGAGTCTGCAGGAACTGGGGACGGCGCTGGGTGCATCCGAAGGACTGGTGCGGCTGGGGATCGGTGATGGGGCCGACAGGAAATGAACAAATACCGGCTCTGGGTGAGAGGCAATGTAGTCGAGGCTTCGGCGCGGCTCAGCCGAGCGGTTTCCATACCTCGCGGCGGCGCGCTACAGAAAGCGCGGCTACGTCGCAAATGCCCAAAAGTCCGGCTCTGGGTGAGAGGC
>CAYQTW010000180.1:4480-7105 GCA_964420485.1 uncultured Anaerolineales bacterium | reverse complement strand
AATGACCAATGAACAAGGCTGTTCCAGAAATAATCATCCCAGTGTCATTCTGAGCGGAACGCAGTGAAGCGAAGAATCTCACGTTACAGTGCCCAAACCGTCTGTCCAAGTCGAGATTCTTCGCCTCCGCTGCGCTCCGGCTCAGAATGACAGGTTACGACCTGGGCCTGCCCTGAGCGCTGTCTTGAGCCTGTCGAAGGGCTTGTCGAATGGGATACTTTAAATTCTGGAACACCCTAACATTAGGTTTGACCAGCAACCTGACAACCACATAGATAGAAACGCGATAAGGACGACGCCCCACTGAGAGGGCGAAAATGCCGCTTTTTAGGGAAGCAAGGCCGTTTTCGGGCCACTTTTGATGGGGTTTGCCCCACCAAGCGGCCTCCTTCAACTCTAATTATGTGGTTGTCCAAGCGCGGTCAAAGATAATGCTAACCTCGTCGGAAAGTGTACAGCCTAAAGAAATGAAATGCCTCAAGTGCTGTGAAGGGGAATTGCAAATGGGTGTGACCTCCCTCACCTACAGTCGGGAAGGGTCAGTCATTCAAGTGCAAGTAGATGGCGTTCCCGCTGAAATCTGCCCGATTTGCGGGGAAGCGTACTTGAGTGAAGCCGTCGCGCAACAGATCTTTGATATTGTGGACCCTCTACTTACGATAGGGCAAAGAATGAGGGAAGGAATGATCTTGCCATCTCCTACCGTTGACATTCACTTCCCACCGCTTGCGCCGGTGCATCTCAAACACGTTGTAGATGCTGGTGGCAACAGGGTAGAGGCAATGGCTGGCTCGTCATAGTACGACCAATCCGCAGTTATGAGGAAGGTATTGGGAAATATGGACAAGAAGAGCATTAACTTTTTATTCGTCGGCGTCGGCGGCCAGGGCATCCTGACCGCGTCCGATATTGCCGCCGAGGTGGGGTTGCAGGCGGGGTACGACGCCAAGAAATCGGAGGTGCACGGCTTCTCTCAGCGCGGCGGCGTGGTCGAAAGCCACGTCCGCTGGGGCGACGACGTGGCCGCGCCCATCGCCGAAAAAGGCACGGTGGACTATCTCATCGCCACCGAACTGCTGGAGGCGGCCCGCTGGATCGAGTGGCTGCGCCCCGATGGAGCGGTGCTCGTCAATCACCAGCGCATCGCGCCAATGTCGGTCACGGTGGGGGACGCGGTCTACCCGGCCGAGGAGGACATCCTGACCGCCGTGCACACCCGCACCGGCGACGTGACGCTGGTCGAGGGGCTGACCACGGCTGAGCGGTTGGGCAACCCTCGCCTGGCCAACACCGTGCTCCTGGGTACACTGTCCACGCGGCTAGATGTACCGCCGGAGACGTGGCTGGCGGTGATTGAGCGGCGCGTCCCGCAAAAGTACGTGGAGTTGAACCGGGAGGCGTTCTGGGAGGGGCGGCGCACGGTATAGCGGCACAACAACGAATTTAGGTATCATCTCAATATTCTGGGGCACTTTTAACGTAGCCGCGCTTTCCATAGCGCGTTATGCCCGCGAGGTATGGAAACCTCGGCTACATTGCCCCACTTTATTGAGCAGATACGAATTCAGAATACAACGAATTTTCTTGCGCTCAATCCGCTCCCAATTCGTTGTATTCCCAATTCGTTGTATTCCCAATTCGTTGTTGTGTCCTCCAGCCAACAAAAAACGCGCCCACGACGAGGCCACTCGTACACCTCGTCGTTGGGCGCGTTAGGAAACGCCTGGGAGCGGGAGATTACTCTCTCTACAGTTGCTGGTAACGGTCATAAGAATCCGCATTGTCGTTTTCTCTATGCTGTCGGCGGCTGTCTGATATTACCAAAGCCTCCGAGCAATTTTACCCGATAACTAACTTTCCAGCAAGTCCCCAATCTGCGCTACCAGTCCTTTTGTCCTCACCAATATCTGCCGGGCGTCACCTGCCTCGTATTCCAGGGTTGGATCGGTTACCTCTCCATACTCGATGTCGGCGTATAGTGCCCGCTCTCGTTTGGGGTACAACTCGGCCAGAAGGTTGGCAAACTCGGTAGCGAAGGGCAGGGTCGGGTAGAGACGTCTGAATTGGTTGAACTTGGCCCGGTGGCGAAGGGAGACTTTTTCTGATTTGTCTGCGATCCCGGCAGAGCAAGCGGCCTCAAACGCGTGATAGCAGTGAAATACTGCGCCTTCGTAAAAGCCTTTCTCCAGCAGGGCCTCAGCCATTCCCAGTTGCCGGCGGGCGATCTTTAGGTAGACTCTAGCCTGGCGTTTCCGCAAAGATGTCTCGGCCATACAGCAAAATCCCTTCGTTTTTGATCTCCCGGAAGAGGGGCAAAAAGTCCCTCAACCGGTCGAACTGGCTCTCATCATACACCAGGGGGGAGAAGAGAGCCCCGTACTCCCAGAACAGGGGGCCGAAAACCTCCTCTGCCAGTTTTCGGGTCATATCGTGGACAGAAGCCAAAGAGTTAGCGGTTACAATCAGTAGATCAATATCATCATAGTCTCTCTTCCCTCGAGCGAAAGAACCGAAGAGGACGACGGACAGGATACCGCCGTTGTACCGCTCCTTCAACCGGGTGATGGCTGTATCCAGGGCTCGCTGTCCTTCCTGGAGGGCCTGGTCGTCCTGTTCTGGCATCCG
>CAYQTW010000180.1:0-4380 GCA_964420485.1 uncultured Anaerolineales bacterium | reverse complement strand
TCGTCGTTCTTGTTTCATTTCACTCACCTGCCGGGTCTGTCCTTCAAGCATACTCTATGCACTTTTGTATTCACCGCATCGTCGCTCCCTCAACTACCTGAGAGTATAGCAGGTTTGCGAAAGCGTGTCAAACAAGAGTTCTGCGCTTGTGGCAGCGTCAGCGTTTGGCCGGGGAGCAAGGGGGAATCAGCGTCCATCTGCGTTGATCTGCGTCCAAAATCCTGGTTCAGTGCGACCAGGCTGGCTCCGCCGGGGCGCGGCCGCCTGCGCCAACCCCATCCCCGCCACCGTCCCAAACGCGGCCGCGTACAGCAACATAAAAGGGATGGCCCCGTATTGGCCCGTGACCAGCGCCACTCCCGCCGCCGCCAGCGCATAGAGCGCCAACGCCACCTCCCCGATGGTGCTGACGTCGGCCCGGAGGCGGTAATCGCTGTCGGCCCAGCGGCCGGCCCGCCCCTCCAGATTGAACTTGGGCGTGCGGGCAAACGCGCCACCCCAGCGGGTCAGCCCGCGCCACACTGCCCGCGTGTTGCACCAGGCGATGCCGATCCCGATCAGCGCCAGCAGCGGGAAGCCCAGCATGCGGCGCTTCCAATCGGGGTACAACTGCCGTTGGGAGATGGCATAGACCAGCGGCGGCCCCAAGCACAGCAACCCCAGCCCGCTCAATGGGAATGACGCGGCGTCGGGCGCCAGCAGCAGGGGCAGTGAGAGCAGCAGGAGGAGTACCATCAGCGCGTGGGCCAGATAACTGCTCAGGTGTACCAGCGCCATCGCTCTCTGCCACCACCTCAAGCGCCGGTCGCGCAGGATTGGCCCGGCTAGTTTGCGCCAGGTCTGCACCGAGCCTTGCGCCCAGCGCGATTGCTGTCGCTTGAAAGCCGCGATCTGCGGGGGCACCTCGGCCGGCGCGTCCACCTCTGGCAGGTAGAGACATTGCCAGCCGGCCAGTTGGGCGCGATAACTCAGGTCCAAATCCTCAGAGAGGGTATCGGCCTGCCACCCGCCACTTTGTTCGATGCAGCGTCGCCGCCACACCCCCGCCGTGCCGTTAAAGTTCATCAACAGCCCAGAGCGGTTACGCCCGGTCTGCTCGACGACAAAGTGCCCGTCGAGCGCCAACGCCTGGGCGCGGGTCAGGGGAGAGTAGCCAGCGTTGAGGTACGACCAGCGCGCCTGCACCATCCCCAATCGCGGGCGTGTCAGAAAGTGGGGCACTGTCTGGAGTAAAAAGTCGGGGTGGGGCATAAAGTCGGCGTCAAAGATGGCGACGTACTCGCCCCGGGCCTGGCGCATGCCCCAGGCCAGCGCCCCGGCCTTGAAGCCACTGCGGTCGGGCCGCCGCAGAACGGTGATGTCCACCCCCTGCTCGCGGTGGAGGGCCGCCCGCGCGCAAGCCAGGTGCGTCGTCTTGTCGGTCGAATCGTCCAGGATTTGGATTTGCAGCCGGTCGCGGGGATAGTCGAGCGCGGCCACGCTATCTATCACCCGCTCGACGACGTGGAATTCGTTGTACAGCGGTATCTGCACGGTGACGGTTGGCAGGGGGGATTGATCTGCGGGAGGGGTGGGGTGCGCTTCTCGCCGGTGGCGCAGGTAGAGGAACACCAGGATGAAGGAATTTAGCCCGTAGACTGCTAGCCAGAGGGCGGCCAGGGCGTGGACGAATACCAGGAGTGTCACTCTAGTCCCAATAGTTCGTACACTGTGACCGGCTCGCTGAAACCCTGTACCTCTACAGGTGGGAGCAGCCGGGCCTCGACGTGCTCTCGCACGCGCTGATAGACTGTGTCTGAAAGCAGGATCTGCCCCGGCGCTGCGGCTCCTTCCAGGCGGGACGCCAGGTTCACGCTAGAGCCGATGGCGGTATAGTTCATCTGCTGCTCGGTGCCAATGTTGCCCACCACTGCGTCACCGACAGTGATGCCCACTCCGTAAGCCAGCCGGTAGGCCGGGGGCATCCGCTCGTGGAGCCGGACGACTCCTTCCTGTATCTTTAACGCCGCCCGCACTGCACGCAGGACGTGATCCTCCTGGCGGAGTGGCGCGTTGAAGAGAGCGACCACGCAGTCCCCCAGGATCTTGTCGAGCGTTCCATCCTCGGCCAGTACCGCCTCAGCGCCAATGTCCAGGTATTGGTTGAGCACCTCCACCAGCATCTCGGGATCGTGCTGCCGGCTAAAGTCGGTAAAGCCACGGATGTCCGCAAACAGGCTGGTGATCTCTTGTCGTTGCCCACCCAGTTTCAACTCGTTGGGGTCGAGTGGCAACTGCTCGATGACGGCCGGCGAGACGTAGCGCCGGAACATCTGATAGTGCGCTTCCAACCGGCGCTGTTCCGTGAGATCGTCTACCACGATGGCGATCCCTTGCGGTTCATCGTTGGCATCCTTCAGAGGAGAGAGACTGGTGCGCAGGATGAGTTGGTCACGGTCGGGGAGTGATAATTCCGTCTCGAACTCTACCACCGGCTCTCCGCGCATCTTGACCTCTTTGACCGCCGGCCGCAGTTTGCTCTCTAGCGACGGGAGGGCATCGGCGAAACGTGATCCGACGATGGCGGTTGCCGGTACCCGCAGGACGTGCTCGGCGGCCCGATTAAAGTGTATGATCTGATCCTGAATGTCGGTGGTGATGACGCCACTGGCGATAGAGGCAAAGATATTGTCCATCAGCGTTTTGGCGTTGGCGACGCTCTCGAACAGGCGGGCGTTCTCAATGGCTATGGCCGCCTGACCTGCGAAAGTGGCTAAAAGGTCACGGTCTCGATCAGAAAAGAGGCCCGTGAGGATGCGATTGTCGGCATAGACCACGCCGGTGGTCTGACCACGATACCTGAGCGGCACACACAGGATAGAGCGCAGATTGTAGCCGATAACGCTCTCCTGTGCTTTGAAGCGCGGGTCCATCTGCGCGTTGGTCGTGACGATGGGTTGACCGCTGGCAGCCACCTGGTTGACAATGCTCCGGCTGATCTCGAACGAGGACGAAGCGATGGTCTCGCGGTCCACATTGCGGGCGACCCGAAATTCCAATGCGTCCGTGGTCGGGTCCACGAGCATCAGGAAGGCCCGTTCGGCGCCGGTCAGGCGAATGATCTGGTCCATCACCTCGTTCAGCACCTCTGTCAGGTTCAGGGAAGATCCGATTGCCTGACTGATGCCATATAGGGCTGCCAATTCGTCCCGCTCGAATGCCTGGGCCGTCAGGTCCTGTTCGACGTGCGCTAATAGATCCTGGAGAGATAAAAGATGCCTAGACAGTTCTGTTGCCAGAGCGCCGGCCCCATGGCGCCGGGCAATGCGCATGGCGTCGTTTAGCCCTTCGCGCAGAGCAGCAATGTTGTCCTGGCCTGGAATTGTGATCTTGGGTTTGTTGGTCATTTTGGACCTCGCTGATAGAGTAGTGACATTATACTGCATCTTGGCCGCTCAAGCAATCAGAAAGTTTGCTCTTGCAATTCTCCCCGCACCGTTCGCAACAGCGCTTCGGCCTTTAACTCGGCCAGCGTGTAGCAGGGCGCCTCGAGGTGCTCGGCCAGCGCCTGCGCTAACCCTTGGTCAAAGGCCACGTGTTCCATGTTGATCACCACAGAGCGGATGTGGGCCCGCGGAAACGTCTCCGCGATGCGGTAGGCTTCCTCCTGCGGCGGCAGGTTCGTCAGCGAGACGTTGCCTGCACCATCGGTGAGCAATACCATCAATGGTATCAGGTCGGGCATCTTGTGTAACTCGCGGGTAAAGACATCGTAAGCGGTTTGCAGGCCGGCCGAGAGAGGAGTCTTGCCGCCCACGGGAATGTCGGTCAGCGCCCGCCGCGCCAGTTCGACGCTATTGGTGGGTGGGAGTACGGTGTGGGCGTCGTTCTTCTGGAAGACGATTAGCCCCACCCTGTCGCGTCGCTGGTAGGCGTCTGTGAGCAGCGACATGACGGCTCCCTTGGTCGCCTGCATGCGTTCGGCCACCGCCATAGACCAGGAGGCATCCACGACGAAGAGCACCAGGTTGGCGGCGCGCCGCACGCGCACCTTGCGCCGGTAGTCCTCGGGGTGCAATGCCAGCGCGGGGCCATCCTCGTGCCGGCGCTCTCTCTGGTGGGGGGCAGCGGCGCGGAGTGTGGCGTCAAAAGCCAGATCGCTGGGATCGTCGGGGGAGGGGCGGGCGAAGATGTAACGCCCACGTTTGCGATCGGTGCGGGTCTGGCTGCGGCGCCCGCCATAGGATCGCGTCAGTCGGTCGAGCGGGGTGTCCAGGCGACGTGGGGCAAACTCCGCGCCGGAGGCGATTTTCTCGCCTCCCTCCCACCAGCGGCCCTCCGAGGGCCACTCCGGGATCGTCTGTAGCACCGGGTCGCGCGCCGGCTCAGATTGGTTGGGGG
>CAYQTW010000179.1:0-7130 GCA_964420485.1 uncultured Anaerolineales bacterium | reverse complement strand
TTCTAAAAGTAAGAGCAGTAAATGCGGAGTAGAACGTCTTGTGTGTCTTCTACTGGCAGGTGGCCGAGGCTGGGTATCAATCGATCCTGGATCGGTTTTCAGTGCCAACACTAACGGATAAATTGCTACAAGCCCTGGGGCTGTAAGATGAACAGAGAAACTTGTCTCTATCAAGGACGTTTGGCCCAATTTACGTATAGGGCTGATGTAAAAGATGCCTGGGAAAAACGATGGCAATTCGCCGATCTGGAACATTTGAAACAGATGTATCAATGGGCAGACAAAGGAGCACTGGGCATTTACCGGCGGAGCTTTCTTAAGCACCTTCCCCGTGATGGATTGATTGTTGAAGCTGGCTGTGGCACTGGGCGTTATGTGAGGGCGCTGATAGGATACGGCTATAAGGTCGTAGGCATAGAGTGGGAGTATCAAATCCTCAAGCGTGCTAAGCAAGTTTGGCCCAATGCTCCACTGATTTGCGGCGATGTACGACGCTTCCCCTTTCCCGATCAATCGGTGACCGCTGTCATCTCGTTGGGGGTGATTGAGCACTTTGATGATCCATGGCAAATTCTTCAAGACACGGTTCGCATTTTGAAGCCTGGAGGACTCTTGTATTTGGTTGTGCCTTATGCCAATTACTTGCGCCGCCTACGAGCGGTATGGGGAAAGTATTCTGAACGCACCAGTGGAGTTGGGTTCTACCAATACTTGCTCTCTGATACCGAGATTGGCTCAGCTTTGCAGATGATGGGATTTGTGGTGATAACCTCCTTCTCTACAAGCGCTTTTGCTGGGTTGAATGACGAGTTTCCCCGTATAGGGAACTTTATAAAAAAGCTACCTTACGCCCACCGCCTGGTCAATGGACTCAATACATTACGTCTGCTTGGCCCTTTGTTCGGGCATGTGGTGCATTACATTGCAGAGAAGAGATTGAGCTGAGATGCCTCTCGTTGTTATCAAGAATTGGATCAAGCAATTGCACGGCGCAACCTATCGCCTTTTCCTCCCAGCATTGGTGCGCCCCCCGGCGGCACGGTACAGGGGCCAGGTGCGCACCATTGCTCGCATCAGCATCCTGCGCTTTCTGGAGTCATGGCAGGATCGCATCCACGGGCAAGTGCTGGATGTGGGTGTGGGCACCTGGCCCTACCCACGCCAGTTGTTCCAAGACCATTGCCACTACACTGCCACCGACTGTTTCGAGCATCCTAACATTGATGTGGTCAGCGACGTCCATCACCTGATCGAGGTGTTCCAGCCGGAGAGTTTCGATTTCGTCATTTGCACCGACGTTCTTGAGCACATCCCTCGCCCCTGGGAGGCGGTACGAGAATTACACGCTGTCCTGAAGCCAGGCGGAACCTTGCTGCTGACCACACCCTTCAATTTTCACATGCACGCTAACGAACAAGTGCGGGATTACTGGCGTATGTCGGCCGATGGTCTGCGGGTGTTGCTACAGGATGTAGCTGGCTTTGACGAAGTTGAGATCACGCCCATCGGACACCCTGAGTTCCCTTTCTCTCACACCGTCGTGGCAAGAAAGCGAGGGTGAGCCATGTTGGTATTTCTGAATATTGATGGCCGGGGCAAGGGGGGACCCCAGGTCTGGACGGGGCGGCTGCGCAGCCTGCTAGAACAGCGCGGCTATGGCATCACGCTGGATCTACACGACGATTGGGCCGCAGCGTTGTTCATTATCGGCAGCGAAGGGATGGACAAGGCCCTGGAACGCGGGCGTACTGTCGGCTATCGGGTGGCAAACGCCTACTTGCCACCGTGGTTTGAGGTTATGGGGCGAGCAATGAAGCCTGAGCACCACGCTGTCAACGCGGCCATCGCTCGTGCCCTGGAACTCGCGGACATGGTAATCTACCAGTCGCAGTGGGGCAAAGAGCAATTAGACCACTGCTTGCATCAACGCACTGATCGCTACGCTGTGATCTACAACGGGGTGGATGTGAAACACTTTTCCCCCGCGCCGCAGCGACCGACGGGATTGCCTGTCCTGGGCACCGTCGGCGTGTTGCGCTACGCATATCGCTTGGAGACCTTTTTTGAAGTCTCAAAGCGACTGGATGCGCCCCATCGCCTGCTCATTGTGGGTAACTTGGACGGAGAGGCTGCGAACGTGATGGCCCATTATCGGAATGACCCGCAAGTGGGCCCACGTATTACTTATCAATCCTACGTCCCGCCACAGCAGTTACCCGATTTCTACCGGCAAATGAGTGTATTGATTCACCCGGTCAGCGGTGATGCCTGTCCCAATGTGGTGGTAGAAGCGCTGGCCTGTGGCGTACCGGTGGTGGCCCCACGTTTCGGCGGGACAGCGGAAGTGGTAGGGGTAGGAGGTTGCATCTTTGATGCTGAACCGTGGATCTACGATGAGCACTTCATAGATGCGATGACCGAAGCGATAATGGAGGCGTTGGCGCGCCAGGAAGAGTTGGCCTATCTGGCCAGACAGCGGGCGGAGGAAGCGTTGGGCAGTGAACAGATGGTCACCCGTTATCTGGAGGCACTGGGCTTGCAGCCGTATGCCCCAGCATCGCATACGGTGCGTCCATCATTACGCCGTCGTCTGCGCCAGCGGGGGGCAGAGTTGATCGTGCGCCCTCGCTATTACGTGGCGGCTGTCTGGCGCAAAGCCAACCAGTTGCGCCGCCAGTTGGCTCCGCCATCGCCCAATCTCCGGCCACGCATTGCCTTCACCCTATACGATTTTCACGTGGGCGGCATCGAGAATTGGCTCTACCGGCTGGCGCGGGCGTTACAGGACAAGTTTGACTTTTACTTCCTGGCCACCACTGTGCCTGACTTTCTCCCCAAATTTAAGGAAGTAGGCACTTGTGCTTATCTTCCTTCTCCTAATAAAATGCGCGCCTATCTGCAAAAGCACAATATTGATATTGTACAAGTACATAACCAACGCTGGCCCATTGATGCGGCTCTGGCAGCCGGTGTTCCTCATATTATCGAACGTACGGATGGCACCCGGAGTTGCGCGCGAGTGAACAAATCGGGGCTTAGCCTAATCATTGCCTCGTCCCAAGGAACCGTTCCTCTCATTGCCAAGCACTTTCCTGCCGAGCAAATCCGGCTAATCTACAACGGGATTGACCTGCAGGAAGTTGATGCCACGCCGCGTAAACGGCCTTGGCCGGAGGATTGCTTTGTAGTAGGGCGTGCTAGCCGCTTTGGGCGCGGGAAGAATCTGGGAATGTTGATCGAAGCGGCTGCCCAACTAAAGGAACGCCTGCCCAACCTCAAGATCGTCCTGATTGGCGGGGACTCGGCTATGCCGGGGGCAGAACCTGTAGAGCACGAACTGCGAGCACAGGCCCCGCCACTAGGTGACACCGTCGAATTTATGGGTATTGTGAACACATTGCCGCTGGTCAAAGGATTTGACGTAGGGACTTGCGTCTCTAACCCGATCAATGAAGGAATTCCCAATTCGCTGATCGAAGCAATGGCTTGTAGTAAACCCATTATCGCCACTAATGTTGGTGCGGTGCCCGAACTGGTTCAGGATGGCGTCAACGGCATCCTCATTCCGCCAGGCGATGTGCAGGCCCTCTGCGCAGCGATTGAGCGGCTGGCGGCGGATGCGGCGTTGTGCCGGCAATTGGGTGAGGCGGCTCGTCGCACTATTGAGGAGCGATTCTCACTACAGCAGGCTGCAAAGCAGTACGCCGCAGTTTATCACGAGTTGCTGGGGCATTAGCGGTGCACATCGGGCTTTCTCTGGTGGATCTGGCAATGGGCGGGGCGCAGGTCTTCTTCGTCCAACTGGCACAGGGACTGGCCGCGCGAGGGCACACGCTTTCATACTGGCTAGCAACTGATTCCGGCGACCCGCAGCGAGTCCGGCCAGCACTGAAAGCGGCCCTGGATGAAGTAGCACAATCCGTCTGCCATCCATGGAACCTGTGGCAAGCCGATGTAATTCACCTAGATGGCTACCACAGCCTGCGCCGCAAGTTGCCCTACCTCCCACGTTGGGGACGTTGTGTGGAGACTTATCACTCCGTCTACAGCGTGCGGCGGGCCGGGCCGTTTTATCCGCGTTACCGCGTGGCGATCTCAAAAGCAGTGCAGGATTTGCTTCCTGCCCTTACCCAAATCATTTACCATGGGATTCCATTTCCTTTAACCCTCTCGGCATCTGAAAAACGGTTTGATGTGGCTATCATAGGCCGGATACACCCGGTGAAAAATCACCGACTCTTCCTAGCCGTGTGTGAGGAACTCTGCCGGCGGCGAGGGCACTGCTCGGCATTGCTCATTGGGGGGCATCCCCGGCCCAGTCCCTATCAGCAGGAGATTGACGCGGAAGTTACGCGATTGCGGGAGATGGGAGTACACTTACACCTTACCGGAGATGTACCACCAGAAGACCTCTGGCAGTGGTTATCTCAGGCGCGAGTATTACTGGTCACTTCACACAGTGAGGGGTTCGGGCGTATGGCTGTCGAAGCGATGGCTTGTGGCGTGCCGGTCGTAGCCAATCCCGTTGGTGGACTGTTAGAAATCATCCAGCACGGTCAAACGGGGTTCCTGGTTGAGAAAGATGATGTAGACTCATTTGTCGCGCAAACAATGCGCCTGTTGGAAAATGAAACGTTGCGATATGCGATGGGACAACGAGGGCGAGTTTTTGTTCAAGAGCGATTCTCACTGGAACGGATGGTGACAGATTACGAGGTGCTCTACCGCCAGATTGTGGAGCAGAGATGAGTGTAGCTATGGACATCCTCTGCTTCTCCTCCACCGACTGGCACGGCAACTGGGGCAGCCGCCAGCAGGTGATGCTCCGTTTCGCCCGCCGAGGCTATCGCATCCTTTTCATCGAGAGACCCGCTGGATTGGAGCATCTGCTGCGCTATCCGGCTCTTCGCCAACGAAAGCTTTGCCGTTGGCGCGAAGGCCTGCGCGCCGTCGCGGAGAATCTTTGGATCGTCAGCCTGCCACCGTTGCTGCCGGGACGCTACTACTCGGTGGCTGTCAACCGGATCAACCAGTGGCTCACCGCCTGCTGGTCGCAGCGCTACCTGCGCAAACCGGACTTCACGTCGCCCATCCTCTGGCTTTACAACCCGGAGCAGGGGCCGTTGATCGGGCAGTTCGCTGAGCGAGTGAGCGTTTACCACTGCATTGACGAGTTCACGGCGGGCACCACAGGCCGCAAGCGCCGTACCATCGCCGCGCTGGAGGCCGATCTGCTGCGCCAGGTAGATGTGGTCTTTGCCAACTCCCTGCTCACCTACGAGAACAAGCGCTGCTTCAATCCCCATACCTACCGCATCCCCAGCGGCGCGGACGTGGAGCACTTTGCCCAAGCCTGGGATCCGGCGGTTCCAGTGCATCCGGCCATCGCCCGGCTTCCTCAACCTCGCATCGGCTACATCGGCCACGTCAACGAGCGACTGGACTATGCTATCTTGGAACATCTGGCTCGCCGGCGGCCTGCCTGGTCGCTGGTCTTTGTCGGGGATACTTACCCCTGGACGCCGGATGCCCCGCCGTTACGCAGGCTGCGGGCACTCCCCAACGTGCACTTTCTGGGCAAATATCCTTTTGCTGAGATGCCGGCCCTGGTCAAAGGGATGGACGTCTGCCTGCTCCCCTACGTAGGTGACGAACGCGCCCGCTATCGCAGCCCGCTCAAACTCTACGAGTACCTGGCCGCTGGCAAGCCCGTCGTCAGCACCGATCACCCGGAAGCGCGGGAACTGGGCGACGTGATCTATCTGGCCTCCACGCCGGAAACCTACCTTGAGCGCGTCGCCCAGGCACTTGCTCAAGATGGCCAGGAGCGCCAGCGACAACGGGTCTCCATCGCCCAACAACACTCCTGGGACAGCCGCGTGGATGAGATGGAGCAAATCGTGATTGCGCGTTTGGAGAAGCAAGACCCACATGGGCCAAGTTAAAGCACCTATCCAAGTTCTTTATCTCATCACCGAACTCGGCACCGGCGGTGCCGAGAAACTTTTGTCTCAGTTCCTGGCGCACCTGAACCGCGACCAATTCGCTCCTATTGTTGCCTGTCTTTACGGTGGAGACAGCACCATGGCCGGCGAAATCCGCGCCCTGGGCATCCCGGTCATTGACCTGAGGATGACCGCCAAATGGCGTTGGGACGCACTCTGGCGGCTCTATTGCTTGCTACGCCGTGAGCGGCCAACCATCATCCACACTTCAATGTTCCACGCCAACTTGACAGGTCGAGTGTTAGGGCGGCTGGCCGGTGTGCCTATCATCATCACCTGGCGGCATAGCATTGATATTGGGGGAGCATTGCGCGAGTTTGTCAACCGCCGGACTGTGCAGTTGGATGACAGAATAGTTGCAGTGTGCGAATTGGTCCGGCAGACGGAGATTGAACGTGCCCGCGTGCATCCGGATAAAGTCATTACTATCTACAATGGCATTGCCCTGGAAGATTTCTCCGCTGATCCGCTGACAGCCGTGCGAATTCGGCAAATTTTTGACATCCCGCCTGATGCGCCATTGCTGGGCTCGGTCGGCCGAATGCACCGCTCGAAAGATTTTAGCAATCTGCTGACCGCCATAGCGCAAGTGCAGGAGCTTGTCCCCACCGTTCGAGCGTTGCTGGTAGGAGATGGTGAGTTGCGAGATGAATTGGTGGCTCAGGCCCAATCGTTGGGATTGTCCGATGTTGTCACCTTTGCTGGCATCCGCGGCGACGTGCCCGATATTTTGGCCGCGTTGGACATTTTCGTGCTGCCATCGTTATGGGAAGGGCTGCCCCTCGCTTTGTTGGAAGCCATGGCCGCCAGCTTGCCTGTCGTCGCCACCACCGTCGGCGGTGTGCCGGAAGTAGTAGTAGATGGCGAGACCGGGCTGCTGGTCCCGCCACAGAACCCGCAGAGCCTCGCTCATGCTTTGCTAACCCTCCTGCGCGATCCTGCTCGGCGGTGTAAAATGGGCCAGGCTGGACGGAAACGAGTGGAGAAATATTTCACCGTGGAACGGATGGTGCAACAGACGGAAGCGCTTTACGAGGACTTGATCGGAGGGTAGCCGGCGGGCTGCCGACATTAGCAGGTATTTGGAGGTTGATTTTTAATGAAAATAACTCTCGTTTATCCCCG
>CAYQTW010000178.1:0-7142 GCA_964420485.1 uncultured Anaerolineales bacterium | reverse complement strand
AGGAGGTAGCATGGGCGAAGAACTGCGCGCACAGGTGCTGGAGCGATTGCGCACCGTCATAGACCCCGAGACCGGGGTGGACGTGGTGCGCATGCGGCTGATCGAGGATTTGGAAGTAGACGAGAGAGGCGTCGCTCGCTACAAATTCCGCCCTTCTTCCCCGCTGTGTCCTCTTGCCGTACCGCTGGCCCTCTCCATTCGCGAGGCCGTGGGGCAGGTGGAGGGGGTGACCGGGCAGGAGACCGAGGTGGTGGGCTACGTTCGGGCGGCGGAGCTGAACGCTATGCTGGAAGATTTATAAAAGACGGAGAGCGAACGGCGTGGTGGTTGAGACAGAGAGGCGTTGTAGGCAAAGATGCGGTGCGCGCTGCTGCCTGTGTCAGAGTGGACGCGGACCAGGTCTGAAACGTCCACCGCCTGGTGAACAAGGCTTGAGAACGTCTGTTTCCGAGTTATGTCGATTGCACTGTCTTTACTGTTCACTGGGAGGTGAATGATCATGGATATGGTATTTGTCATCTGGCTGCTGATAGCCGGCGTAGGTGTCGGCTTTATCAACGGCATGTTTGGTGTGGGTGGATGTTTCCTGATGGTGCCCACGATGTTCTATCTGTTCAAAGGCCTGGGCGTGCCGGTGGATACAGCGATGAAGGTTTCGCTGTGTACCAACATGGCCGTGGTTGTGCCTACCGCCCTCAGTGGCGTCCTGCGCCATGCGCGGATCAAAAAGTTCTCCATGTCTCACTACTGGAACTTTGCCATCCCGGTGGGGGTGGGTTCAATAGTGGGGAGTGGTATCGCCGTCTTTGTGCCGGGGGAGGTACTGAAAACACTGTTTGGCGTGCTATGCCTCGTCGGTGCATATCGCTTCATGACTGCCAAGCCGCGCCCGGTGGATGAGATGCCGCCGGTGGAGAAAGCCAAGTTCTGGTCCACCGGCGCCGGCAGCGGCTTTGTCGCCCACTTTCTGGGCATCGGCGGTGGACTGGTCTACGTGCCCGCGCTGAACACCATCCTTGGGATGCCTATCCATCAGGTGATAGCGCTTTCGCAGGCGACGATGGTCATCGGCTCCAGCGTGGGTGCGTTGACCTTCATCATCTTGGGCCTGTTCCGTGGCCTGACCAATCTGCCAGCGTTGAGCTTGAGCTATTTTAACCTGGCGGCTTGGCTGGCGCTGGTGGTTACCAGCATCCCATTGGCTCAGGTAGGAGCCATCGTCTCTCACAAGTTGAGCGCCAAATGGCTCAAGTTCTTGCTGGCGTTGCTCTACGTCTACGTGGGTCTGAAGCTAATCGGCGTGTTCACCTGGCTAGGGTTGCCACTGTAGATCGGTAAAGGGTAGGGGCGGCCTGTGCGTCGCTCCTACCCCTCATTCAAAAGGAGCAGTGTAGCGCCACACACCGATTGGAGGAAAGAATGTTCCCAGCCCTGTTTGCGCCTGGTTCAATCGGGACGATAACGTTAAAGAACCGGCTCATCATGCCGCCCATCTCCACCAACCTGGCGGGGGAGGACGGAACGGTGAGCGAGGAACTGCTTTTCCACTACGCGGAGCGTGCCAGGGGCGGAGTGGGGTTAATCACGGTGGAAAACGTGTGCATTGCCTACCCGCTGGCCCGCCACGGTGCGGCCCAACCGCGCATTGACGATGATGTGTTCATCCCTGGTCTGCGCCGCCTGACGAACGCTATTCACCAGGGAAGCGCAAAGGCCGCCGTGGAACTCACCCATCCGGGGATGAACGCCGGCCTGCGCTACATCGAAGGGGAGACCCCGGTTGCTCCTTCGGCCGTACCGCGATCTAAAGATGGCCTTGTGCCCAGGATGCTCTCCCGTGAAAAAGTCGTGGAGGTGGTCGAGGAATATGTAGAGGCGGCGCGGCGGGCCAAAGAGGCGGGATTCGACGCAGTGGAACTGCAAGCCTGCCACGGTCTGCTCATCAACCAGTTCCTTTCTCCGCTGACCAACAAGCGACAGGACGAGTACGGCGGCGGTCGTGAGAGCAGGGTACGCTTTCTGGTAGAGATCGTAGAGGGGATCAAGCGTCGCGTGGGCGCTGATTTTCCCGTCATGGTGCGCCTGGTCGCCGAGGATGTGGTAGAGGGCGGGGTGACGCCGGAGGAGGGACGCTGGTTTGCCTGTCGTCTGGAAGGAGCGGGGGCGGATGCACTCCACCCCGATTTCGGCCTGGGGGGCAAGGAGAAACGGTTGGAGCCGATGCCCTATCCCCAGGCGTGGCGGGTCTACCTGGCCGAAAGGATCAAGCAGGTGGTCTCCATCCCGGTGATCGCCGTGGGGGTGATCCGCGAGCCGGGGGTGGCCGAGGAGATCCTGGAGACAGGGAAAGCAGATTTCGTCGCCCTGGGGCGGGCGCTCAACGCTGATCCCGAGTGGCCGGACAAGGCACGGACTGGGGAGGTGGGGGCCATCCGGCGGTGTATCGGTTGCAACGAGTGTGTGATCGCCCGCCACGTGGAGGACGCCCCTCTGCGCTGCTCGCTCAACGCCACCGTCGGCCGATCGCCTGAGGAGTGCCGAGTCGAACCGGCACCGGTCCCCAAGCGGGTGTTGGTGGTGGGCGGCGGTCCGGCGGGGATGGAGGCGGCGCGGGTGGCAGCGCTGCGCGGGCATCGGGTAATGCTCTACGAACAGGAACCCCGCCTGGGTGGAATGCTCGATGTCGCTGCCACACCACCGGGGAAGGGAAAACTCGACTGGATCACAGAGTACTTTGCCCACGAACTGCCTCGCCTGGGGGTGGAAATCCACCTGGGGGAAGCGGTGAATGCAAAGAAGGCGCGGTCGCTGAAACCAGACGTAGTGATCGTCGCCACCGGCTCCGAGCCTGCCATCCCGGACATCCCGGGCGTGGACATACCGAACGTGTTGGTGGCCCAGGAACTCCTGGCCCGCCGGATGCGTTTCACGGGGCAGCGGTTTGTCATCGTTGGTGGGGGAATGCTGGGATTGGAGACGGCGGAATACCTGGCCGTACAAGGGAACGGGGTGACCGTGCTCAAACGGTACGAGACGATCGGGCGCAACATCGAGCCACTCTACCGTAGTTATCTCTTGCGAGAGTTAAAGAAGCATGGCGTGGAGATAATGACCCGCGTCGAGGTGGAGGCGATCCAGGCGGACGGTGCGTTGGTGCGGGACGAGGCTGGAGAAGAGCGTGTCGTCCCCGCCGACCAGGTGGTGCTGGCCCGGGGAGCAACACCATCGAATGAGCTGGCGCACGCGCTTCAGGACCTTGGCCCAATCGTCATCGGCGACTCTGTCCAACCACGCAAAATTGTCAATGCCATCGCGGAGGGGTTTCTGGCCGCCCAATCCATCTGAAGGGCCTGCGTGGCAACAGGTGGGGGAAAGATTGATGAACCGTGTGTCCGGTGATTATGGCACCGAGTTCGCCGGGGATCAGCATATTGCTTTTAACCCCGCAAAATTATGGATGTGTGAAATGGACATCAAAATCTTGGGCTCCGGTTGTCACGGCTGTCTCAGGCTGGAACTCCTGATGGGGCAGGTGTTGGCCGAGCTTGGAATAGAGCCAGCCTCAGCCGGATAGACGATCCCCACGAGATTGACCGCTACGTGCTGGCTGGGCCGCCTGGCCTGGTCATCAACGGCGAGTTGGTTTCGGAAGGGAGGGTATCCACCAGGGAAGAGACAAGTGCCTGGATCATGGCCGCCCTGAGTTTGGAGCAGCGGGCGTGGTTGCCGTGAGAGAAACAGCCGCGACGGCGGTGATCCTGTGGCGGCGGCCGGATTACAAGCGAGGAGGAAAGCATGCTGATCAAGGAATACGACCTGGAGGTGACAACTATCCCCTGCGATCCGGGCAGTGAGGTTTTCGCCGCCATCGCCCACCTCAACGTGGACATCGGTCCGACCCTGCCCTACCTCAACCGGGTTCTGCGCGGGGCGGTCTACAACCACCAGGCTCCATCGCTGTCCTGGAGAAAGGGCGGGCGCAACATCGCCTTCTGGCCCTACAAGATCGCCATCGGCCACCTGGAGGACCGGGCGGAGGCGCAGAAGATGGCACAAGGGTTGGTGGGCCTGGTGAACCGGACATGGGCGCGGCGGGAGGAGATCGAGCCGGACTATGAGATGCACAAGCGTCCGGGGCCGCTGGAGATCTACAAACTACTGCCACGGACCAACTGCAAAGGCTGTGGTCAGCCGACCTGCTTTATCTTTGCCACCAAGTTGGTGATGGGTCAAGTGAGACTGGAGGATTGCCCCCCGCTTCGAGAGCCTCAGTACGCCGGGCAGCAGGCGCAACTGGCCGAATTGCTGGCAGTGGATATACCCGCCATCGGCCGGCGGGAGTGACAGTGCAAGGAGGTGAGTGCTGTGGCATACAAAGAGTTGAGACAGCAGGTCGAGGCGCTCAAGCGCCAGTTGACCCCGGCCTTCGTCGAGGGCGCTGTCGGCGCGTTGTTGCGCCAGGGCGAGGACATCGGCGGCGGCATCAATGCCTTCCGGCTGGTCAAACACCTGCTGGGCAACCCGCAATTGAGGGACGTGGAGGTCACCTGGGCCTACGATCGCCTCAAACCGGCGTTCCGCATCGCCTTTGAGCAAATCCCGTCGCTCTACTACTTTGAAGGCGACTGATGAGCGGAGGATTGCATCTTCCCGGTGGGAAGATCACGCGGATGAGGTGGCTATGACGAAATTGAGTTACCGTCAGATCCTGGTGGGGCGGGCGCCGGCCGGGATGCAAGGGCTGGACGAGTTGTTCGAAGAGTTGTACGAGCAGGGACGCCGGGCAGACGAGGCGGGCTTGGGGATGGAGTTGGTCGAACGTGCCCGCGTATACAAGAACTACATTCCCAAGCCGGCGGTTGATGACTTTGCACAGGCGTTGCTGCGCGAGTATCGCAAATACGTTGACCAGCGGGCAAGTGGTGGCAGGCCGCAGCCGGTCAACTACGGCACGTGGCGTGGCCACCCGCGCGAGCACATTCCTTGGTTCCCTACCGTGGCGACGGAACTGTGCGACGGGTGCGGCTTGTGTCTCAAACTGTGCTCGTACGGTGCTCTGGGCCCCACCCCCGATGGTAAAGTCGCGGTTGTGGAACCGTTCAAGTGTCTGGTGGGGTGCAGTTCGTGTGCCACCGTCTGCAAGCCCAAGGCCATCACCTTTCCGCCGCGCACCATGCTGGACGCCTTCCGGCCGGGTAGATGAGAGCATTGGCGGACGAAACCGATGTCATTCCTTGTGTGATCTGCGGAGCCGAACTATACGAGACGGACACCGTGGCGGTGTGTTCCTTCTGCGGGCGGGAAACGCCGGCCGAGTACCTGTGTCCCAATGAGCACCACATCTGCGAGGAATGCCAGTTGGCCCATCCGCTTCAAGCGGTCGAGCGGGTGTGTGAGGGCACGTGGGAAACCGACCCCGGCCTCATCGTGAACCTGATCATGAAGCACCCGGTCATGGTCATGCACAGCCCATACCACCACGTGCTCGTCGCCCCGGCTGTGTTGGCAGCCCTGTCCAACAGCGACCAGCGGTCACTCAAGTCCGGCCGGCTGGCCTCGGCCATCGAGCGCACGGCAGACATCCCTTACGGAGTGTGCGGCACGCACGGCGAATGTGGGGCGGCGGTGAGCGTGGGAACACTGGTCTCTATTTTGACCGGGGCTTCGTATCACAAAGACCGGGAGCGGTCAGCAGAGAGAACATCGTGGTGGGAACCAGGGACAAGATAAACAGGCTGGACTGCCTGAGAGTAGATACGGGTGATTTTGAACTGGATAAACTGCTCTGCGGATACATAGAGGTCACGGTAGGCTACAAGGAAGGAATGTATCTGCTCAATAAAGTGGGGCAATGTAGCCGAGGTTTCCATACCTCGCGGGCATAACGCGCTATGGAAAGCGCGGCTACGTTAAAAGTGCCCCAGAATATTGAGATGATACGAAGGAATGATGGTAAAGGTAGGAGATTGACGACATGATCGCTTTCGGACCGGTTCCATCCAGGCGTTTGGGGCGCAGTCTGGGAATCAACAATATCCCGCCCAAAGTATGCACCTATTCCTGCATCTATTGTCAGTTGGGACGCACCATAAAGATGCAAGTCAAACGGGGCGTATTCTACGAGCCAGAGGAAGTCTTGCGGGATGTCCAGGATAAGGTCGAAAAGGCAAGAGAGGCCGGGGAGACGATCGACTATCTCACTTTCGTGCCTGATGGAGAGCCCACGCTGGACATCAATCTTGGCCACGAGATCGATCTGCTGCGGCCTTTGGGGATCAAGATCGCCGTGATCAGCAACGGTTCCCTGATCGGACGTGAGGATGTGAGAGAGGATCTGCTAGGGGCGGACTGGGTCTCTCTGAAGATGGATTCCACACGGAGGGAGATCTGGCGCAAGATTGACCGGCCCCACGGCACTTTGCGACTGGCCCCGATTCTCGACGGGGCGCTCGAATTTGCAAGTGAGTTCAAGGGGGAACTGGCGACGGAGACGATGCTTGTAGAGGGCATCAACGATGACGATGACCACATCAGGGAGGTTGCCGGACTTTTGGCCCGCCTGAGACCTGCCATAGCCTACTTGGCGATCCCGACCAGGCCGCCGGCGGAGGAGTGGGTACGACCTCCCGTTGAGGAAGTCATCAATCGGGCCTATCAAATCTTTAGCGAGAAAGTGGACCGTGTGGAGTACCTGATCGGATACGAGGGCAACGCTTTCGCCTTCACCGGCAAGGTCGAGGAAGACCTGCTGAGCATCACATCCGTGCATCCCATGCGGGAGGAGGCGGTGAGCGAGTTCCTGGCGCGGGCCGGGGCCGGCTGGCTCGTCGTCCACGGGCTGATCGCCCAGGGTAAACTCGTCGAGACGGAATACGAAGGAAGGCGGTTCTATATGAGGCGGCTATATTGAAACGATGGACACAAGCCAAATGAGGCTCAGGGAGACATGATGAATATCGAACGTTGGGGCTGGTACTCTATCGGGGTCAACGTCGTTCTGGCGGCAATCAATCTGATTATCGCTTTCGCCTCAGGAAGCCTGGCCGTGGAAGCGGAGATGATCCACAACATTGTGGACCTGCTGGCGGCGGTGGCAGTGCTGGTCGGGTTGAAACTCTCGACGCGCAAGTCGAAGGTCTTCC
>CAYQTW010000177.1:0-7184 GCA_964420485.1 uncultured Anaerolineales bacterium | reverse complement strand
TGTCAAAAGTCCTGTAAGGAGAAGTGAAATGAACCAAATCCTCAAACCCAAACAAACCGTCCAGACCGAGACGACGGGCCTGCCATGCACGGTTGAACAATTCCTCGGCGGCGGGGGGCAGGGGGAGGTTTACCGGGCCAAATTGAGCGGCCAGACCGTGGCGCTCAAGTGGTATTTCCCCGCCTCGGCCACGAACGAGCAGCGGGCAGCCCTGGAAACGCTGGTCAAGAAAGGCCCACCCAATGACAAATTTCTCTGGCCGATGGAACTGGCGTCGGCGCAGGACGTGCCGGGCTTTGGCTACATTATGCCGCTGCGCGAGTCGCGCTACAAGGGCATTGTGGACCTGATGAAGCGGCGCATCGAGCCGACTTTTCGCGCCCTGGCGACGGCGGGGCTGGAACTCTCGCACAGTTACCTGCAACTGCACGCCGAAGGCTGGTGCTACCGCGACATCTCTTTCGGCAACGTCTTTTTCGACCCCGACACCGGCGAGGTGCTCATCTGCGATAACGACAACGTGACTGTGGATGGTCAGGCCGAGGGCGGTGTCCTGGGCACCCCCCGCTTTATGGCCCCGGAAGTGGTGCGCGGCGAGGCCCTGCCCAGCACACAGACCGACCTGTTCTCCCTGTCCGTGCTCCTGTTCTACATGCTCATGGTACACCATCCCCTGGAAGGCAAGCGGGAATTGGAGATCCACTGCCTCGACCTGCCCGCCATGACGAAACTCTACGGAACCGATCCCCTCTTTATCTTTGACCCCGACGACGACTCTAACCGGCCCGTGCCGGGGTACCAGGACAATGCTCTCGCATTTTGGCCCATCTACCCGCAATTCCTGCGCGACCTGTTCACAAAGGCATTTACCGGTGGCCTGCGCGACCCGCAAAATGATCGCGTCCGCGAAAGCGAGTGGCGGGCTGCGATGGTTCGCCTGCGCGACTCTATCGTCTATTGCGCCCACTGTGGCGCGGAGAACTTTTACGATGCCGGCGCATTAAAGGCCTCGGGCGGCAAGCCCGGCTCCTGTTGGGCGTGCAGAAAAGAGATCCGGCTTCCGCCGCGCATGCGCATAGAAAAAAATATCGTCATGCTGAACCACGACACACGGCTTTATCCCCATCACATTGACGACCAAAAGAAGTACGATTTTTCGCAGCCCATCGCAGCCATGACCCAACACCCGCAGGATCCGGACGTGTGGGGCCTCAAGAACGTGGGCGGCGAAAAGTGGGTCATCACCACTGCCGGCGGTACAATCAAGGACGTCGAGCCGGGACACAGCGTGCGCCTGGCGGTGGGCACCAAGGTGAACTTTGGCCAGGTAGAGGGGGAAATTCGTCTGTAAAGATCACCACGAGAAAGGAGAAAACGTGTCTGACACCATGAATGTCCAATCTTTCGACGTTCTTCTCGACTGGATTCTGACCGAACTCGAGGAGAACCAATCCATCTTTGGCATCCACCGCTCCCTCTTCTACGTCCCCCAAAAGGACAGTCCCTATTCCAGTGACACCTTGAGGCAACACCTGGCCACCCCCATCGGCCCGGCGGCCGGCCCGCACACTCAACTGGCACAGAACATTATCTGCGCCTGGCTCTCCGGCGGCCGGTTCATCGAACTGAAAACCGTGCAGATCATGGACGAACTGGAAATTCCCCGGCCCTGCATTGACATGGAGGACGAGGGTTACAATGTCGAGTGGTCACAGGAACTCAAATTGGAGCAGTCTGTCAACGAGTACGTCAAGGCCTGGGTACTGATCCACGTCTTGCGCCGGCTGCTCGGCTTTGAAGATAACGTTCCCTTCGGCACTATTTTCAACATGAGCGTCGGCTACACGCTGGAGGGGATTCAGAGCCCGCCCATCACCCGTTTCATGGATACTCTCCAGGATGCGTCCGAGGAGATCGCCGCCATCCAGACGCTCATAAAGGCCAAATTCCCCCGGTTCGCCGACATCAAGATTCCGGCCCGCATCACGGACAACGTCACCCTCTCGACCATGCACGGCTGCCCCCCGGACGAGATCGAACAAATCGCCCTGTACCTGGTGGAGGAGCGCGGGCTGCACACCTTTGTCAAACTGAACCCCACCCTGCTGGGCCAGGAGACGGTGATGCACATTCTCCACGACCGCCTGGGCTTTGACACTATCCGCATCCCCGACAGAGTATTCGAGCACGACCTGCAGTACGGCCGGGCGGTGAAATTGATCAGGAGACTCCAGCAGTCGGCCGCCGAGCGCGACCTGACCTTTGGCGTCAAGTTGAGCAACACACTGGCGATGGCCAACCACAAGAGCGCCCTGCCCGGCGACGAGATGTACATGTCGGGGCGCGCGCTCTACCCCATCACGATGAACCTGTTCGACAAACTCGAGCGCGAGTTCGACGGCGACCTGAACGTCTCCTACGCGGGCGGGGCCGACGCGCTCAACGTGACCTCTATCCTGAGTTGCGGGGCATTGCCCGTCACCGCTGCCTCGGACCTCCTGAAACCGGGCGGCTACTCCCGGTTCATCCAATATCTGGAGAACCTGGAACGGGATATGCGCGACCTGGGGGTGACGAGCCTGGAGGAACTGGCCCAGGACAAGTTGGTTAACCTGGAACGCGAGGCTGCCCACTCCCTGGAGAACCCGCGATACAAGAAAACCTATCACCCTTATGGCCTGCCCAAGGTCGCATCGAAACTGGGCCTCTTCGACTGCATCGCTGCTCCCTGCGTGGAACAGTGCCCCGTTCGCCAGGACGTGCCCGCCTACGCCTGGCTGATTGCCCAAGGGCAATACGACCGGGCGCTGGAGGTCATTCTCTCCCGCAATCCCCTGCCCGGCGTGACCGGCTACATCTGCACCCACCTGTGCCAGACCCGCTGCACACGCAACAATTACGACGAGCCGGTCGCCATTCGCGCGCTCAAGCGGTTCGCCGCCGAAAAAGGTAGGGGCGCGGTTACCGCGCCCATACACGCACCCAAACGATTCGCCGCCGAAAAAGGTAGGGGCGCGGTTACCGCGCCCCCACGGACCGACCACAAGGTGGCGGTGATCGGCAGCGGCCCGTCGGGGCTGGCCGCGGCCTACTTCCTGGCCCTGAACGACGTCCAGGTGACCATCTACGAGGCCCAAGACAGAGCAGGCGGAATGTTGGCCCTGGCCCCCGCCTTTAGGCTGCCGGAGGCCATCGTTCAGGAGGACATTGAGCGGATCACGAGCCTGGGGGTAAAGATTGAACTTGGCCATCCCATCACATCCCCTCCAGAGGAACTGCTGGGCGAGGGTTTCGACGCCGTCTACGTCGCTTCGGGATTCCAGAAAGGCGCCCGCCTGGGCATCGAGGGGGAAGAGGGCGCAGGCGTCTTCCAGGCCCTCGATTTCCTCGCCCAGGTGGCGCGGGGCGAGAGGGTGAACCTGGGCCACCGGGTGCTGGTGATCGGCGGGGGCAACTCGGCCATGGACGCAGCCAGGACCGCCAGACGGCTTGCCGGCGGCCCGGTGACGGTCGTCTACCGGCGCAGTCGCCAGGAGATGCCGGCCGCCGAGGAAGAGATCAAGGGACTCTTCGCGGAGGGTATCCTCCTGGAAGAACTGGCTTCTCCCACCCGGGTCATTTTGCGAGATGGTCGGGTCGCCGCCTTGAAATGCATCCGCAACGAGTTGGGAGAGGCCGGCGCAGATGGGCGGAGGAGGCCGGTCGCCGTCGCGGGCAGCGAGTTCGAGATCGAGGCGGACTCCATCATCGTCGCCATCGGCCAGCGCCCGGACGTCTCCTTCCTCGACGGCAGTTGCATCTCCCTGCGTGCGAACGGCAGCATTGCCGCCGATCCCCGGACCGGGCTGGCGGGAGATGAGCGAGTCTACGCGGGCGGGGACGCGGTGCGCGGCCCGGCCACCATCATCGAGGCGTGCGCCGACGGCAAGCGGGCGGCCGAGGCGATTTGCCGGCAGTTGGGCCTGTCCGGTAGGGGCGGGGTTACCCCGCCCCTGGGCAGAGCAACCTCGCCCCTGGGCAGGGCAACCTCGCCCCTACTGTCAGAAGAGGACATCGTGCAAGTAAAGCGCATGCGGGCCAGAAAAGTGGCGCAGCACAAAGCAGAGATACTCCCGCCCGCACAACGCGGCCTCTCTGACCTGATCGATGCCACCCTGACGGAGGAGACGGCGCTGGCCGAGGCGGCCCGTTGCCTGCAATGCTCCACTATCTGCGACAAGTGCGTGGAGGTGTGCCCCAACCGGGCCAACTATGCCTACATCATCTCACCCGTGAGCCTGAGACTGCCTGTCATCTCCTGCCGGCAGGGCCGGTTGATGGTGACGGGAGAACAAGTCTTCAGGATTGAACAGGCACGGCAGATCATCCACGTGGACGATTTCTGCAACGAGTGTGGCAACTGCGCCACCTTTTGCGTGCACGACGGCAAACCCTACGCAGACAAGCCTCGGCTCTTTTTGACGAAAAGCGGTTTTGAGCAGGAGAATGACAACGCTTTCTACGTCGAAAGGAGCGAGAGGGGCTGGACTATCAGAAGGCGGGAAAGCGGAAAAGAGTCGCGGCTATCGGTGGAGAGCGATACCGATGAGGTAGGATTTGAAAACGGACTGCTAAAAGTTAGCCTGACTTGCGACTTTCAACTCGAGGCTATGGAGTTGAAAAAAGAGTTCGAGGGAACGTTCTCCCTGGTCGAGGCGACGGAAATGGCTGTGATTCTCAAGGGGATCACTGAATCACTGCCTTTCCTGCCAGTTTGAACGCGGGAGAAGAATATGCGAATCGCCATCATCTCTGACATCCACGGCAATCTGGTGGCCCTGGAGACCGTCCTGGATGCTCTCGAGGCCGAACATGTTGATCAGATCGTTTGCCTGGGCGACGTCGTTACCTTTGGTCCCCGGCCGCGCGAGGTGATTGCGCGACTGAGGGATTTGAACTGTCCCGTCGTCATGGGCAATGAGGATGCCTGGGTTCTGAATCCACGGCCGCGCGAGGCGAGGGATGAAAAGTATCGTCGGATTATGGAGGTCGAACTCTGGAGCGCCCGCCAACTCTCACCCGCCGATCTGGACTATTTGCGCACGTTCCGGCCCACGGTCGAGATAGATCTCGGCGATGACGCGACTCTCCTCTGCTTTCACGGCTCTCCACAGTCCAACACGGATGGCATCGTGTCCACTACGCATGAGGAGGAACTCGAACGTATGCTGTCTGGCTTTAACGCTACCGTGATGGCCGGGGGGCATACACACACGCAAATGTTCCGGCGTCACAGGGGCCTGACATTCATCAATCCGGGCAGTGTAGGCTTGTCCTTCGAACGCGCCCGGCATACAGACCAGGCCCGCAACTCGCCGTGGGCAGAATACGGGCTCGTGAGTTGGGAGAACGGCAGTCTGAACGTCGAGTTGCGGCGTGTGCCCTTTGACGTAGACGTGATGATTCAAGCGGCGCGCGACAGCGGCCTGCCGCACCTGGAGTGGTGGCTTCAGGGCTGGAGTAAAGGATATAAAGGATAGATACAAGGCGACGATGTGTTATGAACAAACAACCCAACTCCCGCATGTGTTTCGTCTGCGGCCTGCAGAACCCGGTCGGGCTGAAACTGGCCTTTTATGAGGACGCCGAGGCCGGGCAGGTGCGAGCCGAGTTCACTGTGCCCGACAAGTATCAGGGCTACCCCGGCGTCGTCCACGGGGGCATCGTCGCCGCTGTGTTGGACGAAGTCTCCGGGCGGGCGATTATGATGGGCGGCTCCGACGAGAACCTGATGGCGACGCTGCGCCTCACCATCCGCTACCGCCGCCCGACGCCCACCGAGACGCCGCTGACGGCTGTGGGCTGGGTGGAGCGGCCGGGCACGAGCAGGGCCAAGGTCGCCGGCGAAATCCGCCTGCCCGACGGCGCCGTCACCGCCGAGTGTGAGGCCATCCTGGCCCGCCCGCCGGAAGAGTTCCGCGAGCGCTGGGAGCCGGAGAAAGCGTACTGGAGAGTGTACGAGTAAGTTGGTTGGCTACAAGGGAAAAGGCGCGAGGGTTGCCCCTCGCGCCTTTTTGTCTCGAATTGTTTCTGCGCTACAGCCCGGGCACGCCGCGCCGGACGATCTCGTACTGCTGTAACGCCCGTCCCGCTCCCATAGCCACACTGGCGATAGGGGCCTCAGCCACGTAGGCTGGCACCCCCGTCTCGCGCATGATGAGTTCATCCATCTTGCGTAATAGCGCACCACCACCGATCAGCACCAGGCCGCGCTCAATAATGTCCGACGATAACTCTGGCGGTGTTTTCTCCAGCACTGCCTTGACCACATTGACCATTGCTGAGAGAGGTTCAGCGAGCGCCTCTGTTACCTCCTCGGAACTGATGGTGATAGTGTGCGGTAACCCGGCGACCTGATCGCGGCCCTGCACCTCGATGTGCATCTCCTCCTCCAGCGGCAGTGCAGCGCCAATGCGGATTTTGATCTCTTCCGCCGTCGGCTGGCCGATCATCAAGTTATACTTGCGCCGGACGTAGGCCGCGATAGCCTCATCCATTCGCAGGCCACCCACGCGGACCGAATTCGCCACTACGATGCCGTACATCGAAACGACGGCTGCCTCGCTCGCTCCACCTCCCATATCCAAGACCATGTTTCCCGATGGTGTGCCGACAGGTAAGCCCGCTCCTATCGCGCCAGCCAACGGCTCCGGTATCAGATGAACCCGGCTGGCGCCGGCCTCCAGCGCGGCCTCACGAACCGCTCGCCGTTCCACACTCGTCACTCCGTAGGGCACACTGATCATTACTCGTGGCTTGAACAGGCGAAAACGTCCGCCAGCCTTGCGGATAAAGTACTCGAGCATGCGCTGAGTCACTCGATAATCCGCAATGACGCCATCACGCATCGGGCGCATCACCTCGATCACGTCCGGGGTGCGGCCAAGCATCACCCTGGCCTCTTCACCGACGGCCATTATTTTGTATTCATGGGACGAGATGGCAACGACCGAGGGCTCCTGCAAGACAATCCCTCGTCCTTGTACATGCACCAACACGTTGACTGTGCCTAGATCAATCCCAAGTTGCTTTCCGAACATCCAGCCTCCATATTGGCCAGTTAGCTTTGCCCGATTCGCGGTCCGTCCCAGCTGGTTGACCGACAAATTTAACATTCGGTTGTAGTAACGACTTTAGTCGTTCGT
>CAYQTW010000176.1:4590-7211 GCA_964420485.1 uncultured Anaerolineales bacterium | reverse complement strand
GCATAAGGCTGCACCCGGTCACAGTCAAAAGCAGCAAAATGAATAATGGACAATGAACAATGAACAATGAGCAATGACCGAAAGAGATCATTCTAGATCGCATAGCGCCTCCCTCCCAATCTACCAATCTACCATCTACCAATCCACCAATCTACCAACCCCAATTATAACACAATTTGCCTCTGAACCCCACTTGTCAACCATGCCAGGTTGGGGTATGATTCACTACTGGATATTTCTCAAAGATAGCGCGTAGGGGGAAAATAGCCAATGAAAACAAGTCCTCAATCTGGGTCAGGCATTAGCGTGTGGCTCGTCGTGGGATGGGTGCTCCTGGTGGTAGTGGGTATTGGACTGGCTTGGTATGGCTTTGCATGGAGTGAGAGGGAGCAACCTGTAGCCGTCCAACCGTCGCCTACATCCACACAGGAAACAGCGCCGCCGACCGTCACCCCGCCGCCATCGCCGACGGCGTCCCACACCCCGGCCCCCACTGATACCCCATTGCCGACGGCCACACCGGAGCCCACCGCCCTTCCTGCGACGGCGACTTTGCCCCCGGCGATGATCATAGTCGGTGATGGCAAGGTGAATGTCCGCAGCGGGCCGGGCACCAACTATACGCGTCTGGGTTCTCTCGACCCGGGCGCCCAGGCCGAGGTGACCGGTCGCTACGACGATTGGTGGCAGATCCGGTACGACGACGATCTGGCGTGGATTTTTGGTGAACTTGTTACCGCCTCCAACGTGGACAATGTGCCCCAGGTCAAACCGCCGCCCACGCCGACTGCCGCCCCGACGGCGGCATCTGTCCCGACCGCCGTGCCACCGGCGGCGACTACGGCGCCGGTCACAGACATTCGCGGACTCGTGCCGGACAAGTTTGAGGTTGAAGGCGCACCGGGGCCGTACACTCTGGGTCAAGAGATATGGTTCAACATGTGGATCACCAACAAGACCGGTTCGCCGGTCGAGTACGAATATCTCGGCGTGCAGGTAGAGGAGACGGGTGAGGTTCAAAAAAGTTGGGTGTACTCGCAATTTCCGCCCAGTCAACAGTTCTATCATCATGACCAGATGCACGACAAAATCTCGGCTCCCGGCACGTACCATCTGTGGTTGGTGATCAGATTCTGTGATGGCGCTGCTTTCAGATTGTTGGGGCCTGTCGAGATCGTTGTCCAATAGATGGGCCTCTGCAAAGGAACTCGTAATTGCTTACCGGGGTCAAGACGCAACAGATAGGTAGCGGATAAACGGATGGCCTGCGGCGCTCACTCATCCGCTTATCCGCTACCTATCCGCTGCACCAAGCACAACCTGGTAAACACATACAGGAACTTTTTATGCTCCACCTGAATCTGCCAACCGATCAGTCTCCAGCCTCAAATCTCCCGCTGCGCCAGTGGGAATTAGCGGCTCTGGTCGCCATCTTGATCGTGGCTGCGGCGCTGTGGTTGTGGCGGTTGGATAGCGTGCCGCCCGGCTTTACCCACGACGAGGCAGGCCACGGTCACGACGCCATCGCCATACTGCACGGCGCCCGGCCCATCTACGAAACGGTCGGGTATGGGCGCGAGCCACTGTACGATTACCTGGTCGCCGGCCTGATGGCGCTAGCCGGCCCCACCGGCCGGGTGCTGCGATTTTCCTCCGTGCCCCTCGGTCTGATCACGCTACTAGCCACCTTTGCCTGGACCCGGCTGGCCTTTGACCGTCCCACGGCGTTGGCGACTGTGGCTCTTCAGGCCGTCTCGTTCTGGGCACTGGCCACCAGCCGGCAGGCCCTGCGCTCCAGTCTCCTGCCCGCGCTGTTCACGGCTGCCGTCTGCCTTTACTGGCGCTCAGTCTATCAACCAACCAACCAACTAACTAACCAATCAACCAAGCGACGGATGGGGCTATTCGCCCTATTCATCGGGGCCACGCTGTACACGTACATCCCGGCCCGCGTGCTGTGGCTTCTCTTTCCCGCTTTCCTGGTCTACCTGGCGCTCTTTCACCGGGCGACCGCTCGCCGCGTGTGGCTTCCCACGCTAGTCGCCATCCTGATCGGGCTGCTTCTGACCGTGCCGCTTTTCGCCTACTTGCGGGCGCACCCGGAGGCGGAGCAGCGGTTGGCTATGCTGGACGCTCCCTTGCAGGCGTTGATGACCGGAGACATTTCCGCCGTCCTGAGCCGGGCCGGGAGCAGCCTGGCCGGATTCCTCATCCCCGGACGGGGTGACGATTTCCTGGCCTACACCATCCCCGGTCGCCCGGTCTTGGACCCGCTGACCGGCGCACTTTTCCTGGCCGGGATGGGGTTGTGTGTGGCGCGCTGGCGCGAACCGGCCTGCGCCTTTTCGCTCCTCTGGTTTCTCGTCGGCATCTCCCCCTCGCTGATCACCGGCGTATCTGCCAGCACCACCCGCAGTATCGCGGCGCTGCCGGTCGTGTTCCTCTTCCCGGCGCTGGCCGTCGTGACGGGCGCTCGATGGGCAGCGGCGCGTTGGGGCCCCTGGGCCGCCCGGGCCGTCGGGCTGGGGTTCGCCGGGCTGATCGTCGTCACCGGCGTCGTCTCGGCCCGCGACTATTTCGTCACTTGGGGCGAATCGCCGCACGTGCGGGCTGCCTACCAA
>CAYQTW010000176.1:0-4580 GCA_964420485.1 uncultured Anaerolineales bacterium | reverse complement strand
GCCTACCAACACACGCTCGTCGAAACCGCGCGGTACCTGGACGCCCGGCCAGAGGGCGGGATCGTGGCGCTCTCGACCGTCTACCCGCACGCACCGCACGATCCTTACGTCTTCGAGATGAGCCTGCGCCGGCGCGACCGTCCGCTGCGCTGGTTCGACGCCCGCCGGGCGCTCCTCCTCCCATCAGCATCAACTGCCCGGCTGATTGCCTCCTCCAGCGCGCCCCTCGACTCGTACTTTGCCGACCTGCCCGGCCTCCACCGCCGGGAGCACGTGACGCTGCGGGCCGACGACCTGGACCCGTTTTTCGTCGTCTACGACTGGGAGCCACAGGCCACGCTGGCTGCCCTGCGGGAACGGGCACAGGATATGCCAGTGGATTTTGGCGGCGCTTTGCAATTCCTCGGCTACGACCTGCGCACGCCGGCGGTGGCGCCGGGCGGGACCGTCGAACTGGTCACTCTCTGGCAGGTGACCGATCCGCAACTGTTGCGGCCCCAAGATCTGTCCGACGCTAACGTGGAACTGGTATTGTTCACCCACGCGCTGGACGCGGCTGGCGTCATCGTCGGTCAGGAGGACCGGCTGGACGCGCCGGTCTGGGACTGGCAGGCCGGCGACGTGATCGCGCAAATTCACCGCTTCACGCTGCCGCCCGAGTACGGGCGCGGCAACCGCGCCCCTACCCCGGGACCAATCACGCTCGAGGTCGGCGCGTACCGGCGTGCCGACCTGACCCGCTTGCCCGTCCTGGTGGACGGCGTCGTCGCGGGCGACCACGTTCTCCTGCAGCCGGTAGAGGTCACAGGCCAATGACCAAATCCCAAATTGTTCATTGTTCACTGTTCATTATTCTTCTTGTGGCTGTCTTCCTGCGCCTCTACCGCCTGGACGCCATCCCCCCCGGTCTGACGCACGACGAGGCGGACACAGGCCACTTTGTCGCAGCGGTTTATCGCGGCGAGCCATCGCCAGTCGAGACCCCCTACGGCTACGCCTACCAGCCATTCACGATGTACTCTGGCGCGATCTTTATGGCGCTTTTCGGGCCGACAGATCTGGCGTTGCGTCTCCATTCCGCGTTCTTTGGCATGGTGCTGCTGGTCTTTACGTACCTGTGGGCCCGGCGAGCGTTTGGTCCGGCGGTGGGATTGGGCAGCGCCGCATTGGTGGCCGTCTCGTTCTGGACGGTCTGCGACAGTCGCTTTGCTCTCAACTCGGCGCCGGCTCCGGCATTGTTCGCCGGCACGGTATATTTCCTGTGGCTGGCGATGGATGACGAAGGGGGCAAAAGACGTTGGTGGGCCTGGGGACTGTTTGTCCTTTTATTGACCGGCTCTTTTTACGCTTACGAGGCTGCGCTTGCGGCAGCGGCATCTCTTGGCCTGCTGTTCGTCTACCTGGCGTTCGTGAACCGGACGCGCTTCCGCCGTCACGGGGCATGGTTTGCCGGCGCATTGGTCGTCGTCGGGTTGCTGACCGCCCCGCACCTGCTCGACCCGGCCTCGTGGGGACGCACCTCCACGCTGTCCGAACCGCTGCAGGCCGCGCTTCAGGGTGACTGGAGACCGTTGCTGACCAATGTGATCAGCACATTGGGCACATTTAGTTTCAGCGGCGATTCCTTCGTCACCTACAACTTGCCTGGCCGTCCCATCTTTGACCCGCTAACCAGCCTGTTCTTTTGCGGTGGAATCGCGCTGTGCCTCTGGCGTTGGAGAAAACCCGCTTATGCCTTTGTACTGATGTGGATGGTGATGGGCATAATGCCTTCGCTGATCATAGGTGAGTGGACCAGTACACTGCACAGCAAGGCCGCCCAAGCGCCGATCCTGCTACTCCCGGCCCTGTGCGCTGTCGAGGTCGGACGTTTCGTGGCGGCACGTTTCGGTTCACGCTGGGCCAGGGTGTTTGCCACTATCTGCGTGATATGGTTGAGCGTCGTCGCCCTGTCCACCGGATACGATTACTTTGTCCGCTGGGGCCAAGCGCCAGAGACACGGGCGGCCTACTTTCACAACCTGACCGCCATCACCGATTACCTGAACGACACAGAGTACAGCGGCCTCGTGGCGCTCTCATCCCCTTTCCCTGACCTGCCCCTCGACCCCTTTATCGCCGACATGCGAATACAGCGTGATGATCTCTCGTTGCGCTGGTTCGACGCCCGGCGGGCAGTCGTGTTTCCAGACGCAACGCACAGCCTGTTGATCGTGCCGCCGAATACGCCACTCGACCCTTATTTGGCCGAACGGCTTGACCTCCACCTCGTCAAGCGCGTCTTTGTGCGGCTCGACGACGTTGATCCCTACTTTGACGTCTTTGAGTGGCGTCCGGACGCTGCTCTCTCCCGCTTCACGGTGTCGCCGGGTGAAACAGTGGTCGCGGGCGGTGGAGCACTGCGCCTGCCGGTGAACTTTAGCGCGGTGGAACTCGTCGCCTACGAGTTACCGGCGCAGGCGGTCGCCCCCGGCGAGATGGTCACATTGGTCACAGTGTGGCGCATCCTCGATCCAGACGCGCTTGGCCCGGTACCCGAACACGCCTACGGGCCCGCCGTCGTCATCTTTGCGCACCTGCTTGACGCGGGGGACACCATCGCGGGGCAGGAGGACCGGCTGGACGCGCCGGCCTGGAACTGGCACGAGGGTGACACCTTTGCGCAAGTACACCGCTTTCAGGTGGATACCGAGATGCCGCCCGGCCTCTACAGTCTGGAAGTGGGCGTTTACACCCGTGAAGACCTGACCCGCTTGCCCATCCTGATGGACGGCGTCGCCGTGGATGACCGCATCCTCCTGCAACCGGTAGAGGTCACAGGCCGATGACAGAGCGCGCAACCCGCGATTCGCGATTCGCAATTCGCAATTCGCTTTTGGTCGTTGCCCTGCTTCTACTCGCCTGGGGACTGCGCCTTTGCCGCCTGGAGAATGTACCACCGGGCTGGCGCGACGACGAACTGATCAACATCCACGCCCTCTCCGACGAACTGCTGGCGGGCCACTTTCCCCTGTACTTTACCGGCGCCTCCGGCCACGAGCCGCTCTATCACTACCTGCACGCCGGCTTGCACGCTGTACTGGGCTTTAACGTGCTGAGCGGACATCTGCTCTCCGCCGCTCTCGGCACCCTCACCGTCGCGCTGACTTTTGCTCTGACCCGCCGTCTCTTGGGACACACGACCGCTACCATCGCATCGCTGGCACTGACCACTTCTTTCTGGTCGCTGATGTATAGCCGCACAGCGATCCGCCACATCAGCCTGCTCCCCTTTGCACTGGCGGCTTTCTATCTGCTCTGGCGCGAGAAACCTGGTTTTTCGGAAAAAACCAGGTTTCTTTTGGTTGGCCTCATCGTGGGCATATCTCTCTACACTTACCCCGCCGCCCGCCTGCTCCCGGTGCTGCTCGTATTGTTTGCTGCCTACCTGGCGCTGTTCCACCGCGCTTCGCACCGCCGTAAACAGGCGGCGCCAGGTGCCAGGCCGGGCACAGCACAATCCGTTAATTCCGGAAATCCGTGTTCTTATTGGCGCGGCTTTCTCCTGGCGCTGGCGATTGTGGCTGTGCTGGCGGCGCCGCTGGCTGTCGTCATCGCCCAGGGGCGCAGCGAGGCCGCCGCACAGGGCATCGGGGCCGATGCCCGCCTGGCCGAACTGGCCGTGCCGCTGCGAGAACTGTGGGCCGGTAACCCCCGCCCTCTGCTGGAGAACGTCTGGGCGACGTTGGGCATGTTCCACACCACCGGCGATCCCGAATGGCTGTACAACATCTCGGACCGCCCGGTGTTCAACATGCTCGGTGGCGCGTTGCTGTGGGCCGGCGTCGCGTTGTGCCTGTACCGCTGGCGGCAGCCGCGCTACTTTTTCCTCCTGCTGTGGTTTGTCCTGGGACTGCTCCCCACCTTTGTCAGCACCCCGCCCGCCAGCCTGAGCCACACCATCCTGGCCCAGCCCGTCGCCTACATCCTCCCCGCCCTGGCGATAAGTAGATTGGGAAATTGGGAAATTGGGAAATTGGTGGGTGGTCACCAATCTACCAATCTACCAATCTACCGCCTACCAAAAATCATCGGCTGCCTGCTCGCCCTCCTTTTCCTGACCACAAATGCTGCCTGTGACCTGCGTGATTATTTCCTGACCTGGCCGCAGCAAGATATGGTGCGCTTCCTCTACCGCGCCGACTACCGCGAGGCCGCCCGTTACCTGGACGCTCACCCCAAAATCACCGCCGTTGCCATCTCCAGCGCCCTCCTGGGGCCCTGGGACCGCCTGGCGTTGGAGGTGGACACGCGCCGCGACGACATCTCCATGCGCCTCTTTAACCCCGAGCGTGCCCTGGTCTGGGTTGCCGAGCCACAGTCCGCCATTCACTATTCGCACATATTGCTCACTTCCTGGCCCAATCCGGCCCCGCCGATTGACGATCTCCTGAAAGCCAATGCCGACCCACCGGAGACTATTTCGCCCCACCTCACGCTTTATGCCATTCGCCATTCGCCATTCGCCATTCGCCATTCGCCATTCGCCAACGGCCTGGAATTGATCGAGGCCCGCTGGCTGACAAAAGAATCTCTTCTGC
>CAYQTW010000175.1:0-7223 GCA_964420485.1 uncultured Anaerolineales bacterium | reverse complement strand
CAGTTCCGGCTTGACGCGCTGAGAACACGGATTGCAGGACATTAACGGATATGAATCAGGTTTCACCCGCCCTCCAACAGTTTCGGCTTGACGCGCATGAGGAAGATGACTACCAGCGCGGTGAAGACTCCTTCGAGAACCATCAAGGGCACGTGAGCCAGGCTCAGCGCGTAGATGCTCGCCCGCTCCGCCTCGGCGTCGAGGTAGGCCGGGATGGTGGAGAGGAGGAGAGCCAGGGAGATGATAATCGAGATGCCGAGACCTCCGGCGCCGGCCAGGAATCCAAGGATTCCACTCCACACCTGGTTCTCCTTCCCGAAAACGTTACGCAGCCGGAACACTTGGTAAGCCAGGAGCGCGGGTAACCCCATCATTGTCGCGTTCACCCCCAGCGTGGTCAGGCCGCCGTGCTGAAACATTACCGCCTGGAAAAAGAGACCGATCAGGATGGCCGGGAAGGCATAATAACCCAGCACCACTCCCATTAGGCCGTTCAACACCAGGTGGACGCTGGTGGGAGGCACCGGGATGTGGATCCACGAGGCCACGAAAAAAGCGGCGGTGAGTAGGGAGGCTTTGGGGATGTTCTCCTGGGGGTTTTCTTCCTGGCCGATCTTGCGCAGCGAGTACCAGGTGGTCGCCCCTGCAGTCGCGTATCCGCCGACACAGACGACGGTGGGGAGAATGCCGTCAGGGATGTGCATTATGCCCTCCTATGCGAGAAAAAGAGAGCGGTACCGGCGAACCCCCACACCACGCAAGCCCCCATCAGCACGATCTGGAGCGGGGTGTAGCCGGTGCCACCCGCCATCGCCACATCCTCGCCGATGGGGATGTGGACCATATCGCCGTGGCCCGACTGGCGCACCTGCACGTCCCAGGTCCCCGGCTTGGCGGGGTCGGGCGTAAAGGTGAAACGGCCCTCCTCATCGCAGACGCCGGTCAGCCAGGGGGTGGACGGGTCGTCGGGGGCGTAGACCGCGACCTGACCGCCGGCCATCGGTTCGCCGGTGTCGTAGGCAGCGCGAATCTCGATTGCCATGCTGATCGTATACTCGATCTTGGCGCCGTGGGCGGACACCGCCATCGTCAAGCCGAGGGCGAGAAGAAGAGCAAGCGGTAGGACAAGTTTCCATTTCATAATCAGCCTCCGAGGTCTGATAAGGGTGTTCCGGAAAAATAATCATCCCAGTCCAGTGTCATTCTGAGCGGAACGCAGTGAAGCGAAGAATCTCAGAATCTCACGTTACAGTGCTCAAACCGTCTGTCCAAGGCGAGATTCTTCGCCTCCGCTACGCTCCGGCTCAGAATGACAGGCTATGGCCTGGGACACTTTAAATTCTGGAACGGCCTAACCTAGTGAGTCTCGCAGTGGCAATGCCCCTCGCCGACGTGCCCCAGGGTGGGGAGGATGTCCACCAACATCTGGTAGTCCCCGGCGGAGAGTTCCGCCTGGAGCCCAGACAGGTCCACCTTTAGCGCCCCGGCCCCGCCCACGATACCGGCGAAAGGCTCAAAGCCGGTGGCCCCGACGTTGAGTTCATCGTCCAGCGGCGTCTCGGCGTCGCCAAAGATGTGGTCAAAGTGAAAGGTCATCTCCACGTCGGCAGCGCCGCCTTCCTCGAGAAAACCCTTGCGCTCGTCGCCGACGTACTCGCCGCAGGTGTATTCGTACTCTTGCTCGACCTCGATGGTAAAGTTGACAGTCTGACCGTCCTTTTCGGCTGTGCCGACGACGACCAGGGAGTAGCCCGAGGCGGGGCCGCTTGTCGCCTGGGCCATCTTCCAGTGGACGGCGTTGTAGTGGCCCACGGCCGCATCCTGCACCTCGCCCACGAGGATCGGCGAGGCGTCCGCGCCACCCTCCGCCAGGTCCACCGTGTGTGCCCCATCCAGGCCGACCTTGGCTTTGGCCTGCACCTCGCTGCCCGCGTGCGGGTCGTAGGGGGGATCGGATTGGTAGGCGGTGACGTCCGCCAGCGTGATGTAGACGTGGTCGAAGGTGATGGCCCAGCCGTCTTTGGAGACGAAGCCTTGCCGGACAAAGTCTTCGCCGTTGGCATAAAACTGGAGCGTGCCTTTTTTGGCCGCGGGGGCGCAGCCGATGAGGATGGCTGAAACGAGAAGGACACAAACCACCAAGATGAAAATTTGTTTCCTCATTTCTATTTTCTCCTTTGAAATAGTGGTGACCTGCGCCGCCGTGAACCGACGGCATCGGGGGGTTCCCGGCCAAAGCTGGGCCTCCGGCTCTGTTTCGTACCAAGAACTACCTATCCGATGGCCTCACCCCCTTTCGTTCCGGCAGGCCAGCGCCAGATAACGGTCCGGTTCATCCCACACCTGGGCTTCCTCCAGCCCGGCCTCCTGCAGCAGGCGCAGCATCTCTCCCTCGTTGGGGATGGTGTCATGAGCGACAACGCCGCCCGTGGAGTGATGGAACTCGTTGATCTCCTTGCGGTTGAAGGCGTGACAGATGACCAAACGCCCGCCGGTCCGCAGTACTCGCCGCAACTCGGCCAGGGTGCGGAGTTGATCGGGGAAGTGGGGAAAAACGGCGTTGCACAAGACCCAGTCGAAAACTCCCTCCGGCAGGGGCAGTCTCTGGCCGTCTCCCTGCATGTAGATGGCCGGTTGCCCCTTGTCCCGTGCTCGCTTGAGCATCTCCCTGGATAGATCGAGGGCTACGACGTAGCCATCTCCGTCCATACTCTCGCGTAGTATCGGCAGGAGGATACCAGTGCCGCAGCCCACGTCTAACACCGCCGCCCCCGGCGCGATGTCCAATCCAGCCACGATCTCCCGCAGCCGGACGTGGGTCTCCTCCACTTCCAGCGTGTCCCAATCGGCCGCCGCCTGGTCGAAGAATTGCCGCCGGTGGTTCAATTCACCCCTCCAGCGCCTCCAGCGCGGTGGTGAGCGCCTGGTTGCAGGCCGCCATCCGCTCCACTGCTTCTTCTATCCACTGCGCCGTTTCCTCCCACCCCAGTTCCTGCGCCTTTACCACCCAGCGCTCGAAACTGACCGCGTGCTCCTCGTTGTGCTCGATCCAGTGCGGGAGCAGGATGCGCAGTTTGACCAGGTCGTCGGGCTCGGACTTGGTCTCCTCGTGCGTGTGTCCGGCGTGGTGATGATGGTGCTCTTCCTGCTCTGGCGGGTCTGCGTCCAGCGTAGGGGTCGCACCGCAGGACAGGCAGGTTGCCTGGCCGTTGACGAGCACTATTCTTCCACCGCACTCGGGGCAGATGAGGGCCGTATCGAGTCCACATCCACAATCTTCACACATTCTTGGCCTCCTATGTTTTCATAAAACCAAAAAGGGTCGCGAAGACTGCCCGGCTTCAAGCCGGAAGCGGCCTTCATGGCCCTTCAAACAAACTCTTATGCTGTGAGCGTGAAGGAATTAACTCTCGACGGCGGATGATTCCTGTGGTCGGCTCAAGTGGACGGTGTGCTTCAAAAAGTCCATTTTCACGATGCGTCCCTGCACCAATTTCTGCTCGCCCAGGATGTTGACCAGCAGGTAGGCATCGTCCTCTGGCTGTATCAGCACCACGTCCTCCATGACCTTGTGATTTTCGCCATCGTCGTTGATGTAAACAGTTGTCTCGCACATCTCACACCTCCAGAGGAAAACAAAAAACGCCACACACCGGGCCTTCAGGCCGGCAATGGCGATCTTACGAAACGCTATTGTCTGCCGACTTCATGTCGGCGACAGAGACTATACCACAAACTCGAGGGAATGTCAAACCGTCTTGCCTTCCAGCAGGGCACGGGAACCGTGCCCTGCTACAATGGGGTAGGGGCGGGGTCTCCCCGCCCAAGAGCGGAGAACTAGACGGCCTCGCCCCCCAGCGCTTGCTGGATGACCTCGATGGCGGCGCTGATCTGTTTGGTGAGCGCCTTCCACTCGATGCCCACGATCTCAAAGTGGGGTTGGTTGATGGGCAGGAGGAGTTTGTGCCCTCGCGCTCCGGCCACGGCCGTGGCGATACCCGGCGTGATCTCGCCCATCAGCGAGTTGGGGACGACCACGCCGATGGGAGCCAGGATAAAGTCGGCCCGGTTGATGGAGACGCGGATGGCGTTCTCGCCTGTGGCGCCCCGGTTGGCGCGGGCACGCATCATTTTGTCGGTGGCGATGGCATTGGCGCCCAACGCCAGAATCTCCACTTCCAGCGACAATTCTTGCCGCAGTTGGGTTACGACCTGCGCCCCGATGCCCCCGCCCATGCCGTCAATCACTGCAATGATCATTTTCTCCTCCAGGACATAATTCTACACCGGGTCGGGTCAGAGGTCAAGCGTGATCGGGTGAACTGTGTTATTGACAGAAACCTGCTTCCCAGGGCCGAAACAAGTTTCGGCTTCCCTATCTCCCCACTTGTGTGTTTACCGTCTCGTGAGCTTGGTGCAACGGATAGGCAGCGGATAAGCGGATAGGTGGTTCCCTTGTATCATCTCAATATTCTGGGGCACTTTTAACGTAGCCGCGCTTTCCATAGCGCGTTATGCCCGCGAGGTATGGAAACCTCGGCTACATTGCCCCACTTTATTGAGCAGATACGTTCTCCTCATACGAGGAAACCCTCAAAATCCACCAGATCTTGACTACTGGAGTGCCCACACCAACGTCTGTGGGGGACTACCTGCGGACAGGAGCGAGGCATATCTGTTTATCCGCTTTCCATCCGGACTTCAACCCCCGGTAAACAAATACGATCATAGTACCTACCAATGAAATTCTTGTACATTGAGCAAGAATTTTCGGTATCCTCTCAATAGGTAGGGGCGAACCCTTGCGGTCGTCCTTGTGGGCAGGAGCAAGTCCTGCCCCTACCCCAGGATATTGAGCAGATACAATTTTCGACAGGATTTACAGGATTGACAAGATTTTTTCCTCATCCTGTAAATCCTGTAAATCTTGTCAAAAATCTTTTTGGTTCTGGCTTGTCCAGGTTAGGAGGGTCTATGCGTATCCTGATGATCTCTAAAGCCTGTCTGGTGGGCGCTTACCAGCGCAAACTGGAGGAAATCGCCCGTTTCCCGGACGTCGAACTGATGGTCGCCGTGCCGCAATCGTGGCGCGATGGTAGCCATGTGATCCGTATAGAGAGAACCTACACGGCCGGTTACGAGTTGGTCGTCGAACCTATCGCGCTCAACGGCAATTTCCACCTGCACTTTTACCCCCGCCTGGGGCGGCTCATCCGCGCCTTCGCTCCCGACATCGTGCACGTGGATGAGGAGCCCTACAACTTGGCCACTTTCCACGCGCTGCGACTGGCCAAGCAGAGCGGGGCGCGGGCATTGTGGTTCACCTGGCAGAATCTAAACCGCCGCTACCCACTTCCCTTCCACCTCATCGAGCGCTACAATCTGCGCCACGCCGATTATGCTATCGCGGGCAGCGCGGGGGCGGCGGAGGTCTGGCGCGAGAAGGGCTACACTGGCCCACTGGCCGTCATCCCACAGTTCGGCGTAGACCCCGACATCTTTAGCCCACGCGGTACGTGGGACAGGCTTTCTAGCCTGTCGGAGCGGCAGACTGGAAAGTCTGCTCCACCCCTACGGCGGGACCCCGCCCGTGGCTTCGTTTTCGGCTACACGCGCCGGCTGGTGCCCGAGAAGGGAGTGGACCTGCTGCTGGAAGCGATGGCCGGGTTGCCGGGCGTGTGGCATCTGGCGATTGTGGGAAGCGGGCCGGAACTGGGGCGGCTGAAACTGCTGGCCCGCCGCTTGGGGCTGACCGACCGGGTCTCTTTCGAGGGAGATATTCCTTCTATGCGTATGCCGGCCTTTTACCGGGAACTGGACGCGCTGGTGCTCCCTTCCCGCTCCCGGCCCAACTGGGTCGAGCAATTCGGGCGGGTGCTGATTGAGGCGATGGCCTGCGGCGTGCCCGTCGTTGGCTCCGATTGTGGCGAGATTCCCAACGTGGTGGGCGATGCCGGCCTGATTTTCCCGGAGGGAGACGCCGAGGCGCTGCAGGGGTGCCTGGCGCGTTTGATGCGCGAGGCCGACCTGTGGGCAGACCTGTCCCGGCGTGGGCGGGAGCGGGTGCTGGCGCATTTCACCCAGGCGCAGGTCGGCGCGCAGACAGTGGCGGTGTACCGGAGGATGGTAGGATGGTAGATTAGTTCAAGGATCAGTGTACCAATTTCCCAGTTTCCCAATATACCAGTTTCCCAACCTATCAATTTTGACACGTTTGGGTTCTCAGGCTATAATCAGGCTCAAGGAGAGAGCAATGAGCATACGATGTGGCTGCAGTGGTGGTGGCCATACGGGCCAAAGCAGCACGACACTCGTGAGCAGCCATTGCGAGTTGTGATTGACGTCAACGTGCTGGCGTGACCCGTGGTGACAGCGCCTTCGAGTATGAAGCGTAAGAACCGAGCCGAGGGAAATTACGCATTACATTTTACGTATTAGGGGAGACACACCATGACCATCAAATTTGGCGCTGACGACTGGCGCGCCGTCATCTCTGATACCTTTGCCTTATAACCGCTATGACACCTTTCTTCCTCACCATCGAAGGGGCTATTGGGGTAGGGAAAACGACGCTGGCTCGTCTGTTGCAGCCCCGCTTCAAAGCCAGATTGCTGTTAGAGGTCTTTGAGGAAAATCCGTTTCTCTCTGACTTTTATTCTGACCGCGCCCGCTATGCCTTCCAGACACAGATGTTTTTCCTGCTAAGCCGCTACCGGCAGCAACAGGCAATATCGGATCTCCTGATAGGTGGTCCTCTGATTGCCGACTACACTTTTGGCAAGGATAGTCTCTTTGCCCATTTGAATCTGGAAGGCGACGAGTTGGACGTATATGATCAACTGTACGCGGTTCTGGCCGAACGTATCTCTGTGCCCGACCTCGTCGTCTACCTGCGTGCCGACAGCGACGTACTGATGGCGCGCATCGCAACTCGAGACCGGGCCTACGAGAGAGAGATGGATCGTGCCTACATTGAGAGCCTCCGACGAGCCTACGAACGATACTTTGCTACCTACACCCAAACCCCGTTGCTGACCATTGACACCGATAACCTGGACTATGTCCGGAACGTGAACGACCTAGCTTTCGTCGAGGGCCAGGTGCGGACGGCGCTTGGAATTGGGGCCTATCAACAGCCCCTACCCCGGATGTAAATTACGACACCTGGCGCTGGTTGACTGACAAATTTAACACTTGACTCCGGATACAGAAAATAGGACGCA
>CAYQTW010000174.1:0-7275 GCA_964420485.1 uncultured Anaerolineales bacterium | reverse complement strand
AATTCGCTTTTTTCTAAATCCGCTGTTGTGCTTCCCATTTTACGCACAAGGCGGTATAATTCCGTATATATGCGCAAACAAAACCCTTATCTCTATGTCACCGCTTTCGCCAGCGGGTTGGTCTCGCTGGCCGTCGAGCTGGCCACCTCCAGTCTGCTCCGCCCCTACTTTGGCACTGTCAACCTGGTGTGGGCAGCCATCATCGGGCTGATCCTGCTCTACCTGACGGCGGGCTACTTTATCGGCGGGCGCTGGGCCGACCGCTCCCCCCATCCCGCCACGCTCTACCAGATCGTGGCCTGGGCAGCCTTCCTCGTAGGTCTCGTGCCTTTTGCTGCCCAGCCGGTGCTGCGGTTAGCGTCACTATGCTTCGCCGATTTCGATTTCGACGTAGCCACCGTCGCCACGCTCGGCGGCTCTTTCGTCGCCGTCCTCATCCTCTTCAGCGTCCCCATCACGCTCATAGGCTGCGTCTCCCCCTTTATCATCCGGCTGGCGATGAAAGACGTGCAAAGCGCCGGCCAGATCGCCGGCCGCATCTACGCTATCTCGACCGCCGGCAGTTTCGTGGGCACGTTCCTGCCCGTCCTGCTGCTCGTGCCCACCATCGGCACGCGCAATACCTTCGTCTCCTTGTCGCTGTTCCTGCTGGCCGTCGCGCTCGTCGGGCTGGCCCGCAGCAGGCCGCGCCGCCTGTTGCTCTACCTATTGATGCCCGCCGTCATCATCCTGCTGGCCCTCATCCTGCGCGGGCAGCCGGTCAAGGCCGCACAGGGCGCCATCTATGAGACCGAGTCGGCCTACAACTATATCCAGGTGGTGGAGGATGAGACTGGTTGTCGTTACCTGCTGCTGAACGAAGGGCAAGGCATTCACTCCGTCTACTGCCCCGACGAACTGCGCACTCCCGGCCCGTGGGACTATTTCCTCATCGCTCCTTACTTCAACCCTCCGCCCTACACCCCCGACCGCGTCGAGAGCATGGCGCTGATCGGGCTGGCCGCCGGTACCATCGCCCGGCAGTACACTGCCGTCTACGGACCAATTCCCATTGACGGAGTAGAGATCGACCCCGAAATCGTGCGCGTGGGACAAGAATACTTTAACCTCAACCTTAACCTTAACCTCAACCCCATCGTCGCCGACGGACGCGCCTACCTGGCCCGTTCCGGCCGGCGTTACACCGTCATCGGCGTGGACGCCTACCGGCTGCCCTACATCCCTCCCCACCTGACGACGGTCGAGTTCTTCCGCCAGGTGCGCGACCACCTCACCGCCGATGGCGTCATCGTGATCAACGTCGGGCACACCGCCGAGGACTACCGGCTGGTGGAGGCCATGCTGGCAACACTGCTCCAGGTCTTTCCCTCCGCCCACGTGATTGACGTGCCGGAGAGTTTCAACGCCATCGTCGTCGCCACAGTCCAGCCCACCACAGCCGACAATCTGCTCGCCAACCTGCCCGGTCTGGAGGGTGACACATTCCTGCACCCCACGGCGTTGCAGGCGGCGGCCAACCTGCGCCCCACGCAACCCAGCAAGGTCATCTTTACCGACGACCGCGCCGCCATCGAATGGATGACCAATGCGTTGCTCTTTGAATTTATGCTGAAAGGGGACGCTGACTCGCCGACTCGCTGACTCGCCGACTCGCCGACTCGCCGACTCGCCGACTCGCTGACTCGCTGACTCGTAAGGAGACTTGATGACCCACAGACTATGGCCCCGTCCGCTTCAATGGCTGCTCGTGCTGGCGCTGCCCGTCCTCCTGGTCGCGGCCGATATGCGTCTCGTGACCGGTCACTGGTTCGTGCACTGGGAATACGGCAAGGCGGGCTTTCCACCCGATCCTTACGGTCTCCCCACAGCCGACCGCACCCACCTGGCCGAAACTAGCGTGGATTACCTGGCGACCAACGCGCCTCTCTCGCTCCTGGCCAACCTGCGGCTCCCCGATGGTGCGGTTGCCTTCAACGCGCGGGAACTGCGCCACATGGCCGACGTGCAGGTGGTGTACAACTACATAACGATGGCCGGCATCGCCGCCGCGCTGGTGCTGCTGGGAGGGATGGTCACGCTGCTCGTTTCAGACCGCACGCGCTGGCGCGCCCCAGCCGCACTCCTAAACGGCAGTATGCTCACGCTGGGATTGCTGATGACCGTCAGCGCGACTATGGCGCTGAATTGGGGAGCATTCTTCACCACGTTTCACCGCATCTTTTTTGAGAGCGACACCTGGACCTTTCCCTATTCCGACACCCTGATTCGCCTGTTCCCCATTCGCTTCTGGATGGACGTAGCCATCACCATTGTCGGCCTGCTGGTCGTCGAGGCCGTCGCCATTGGCGGTGCGGGGTGGATATGGACGCGACGGATCGGCTCCGACGCTTGACAAGTTCGCCACAATTGAATATATTAGGCGTAAAGGTAATGAAAGCAATGAAAACGAGACGATTTATTTTACTGACGGCAGTAGTGGCCGCCCTGGCCATCGGCCTGGTGATTGCGGTGGGAGCGCGACTGGACCAGGTCACCGAGGAAGAGATCGTGACCCGCTTCAGCCAGCGCCAACTCCTCCTGGCCAAGCAGACGGCGGCCGCCATCCAATCCATCTTTGACGAGGCGCGGCGGGATCTGCTGCACCTGACAGGCGCCCCCGGCCCAGCCCGCCTGTCAAATGCTCTAGGTATGGAGAACGAGGATGAGATCATCACCTGGCGGGGGGCGTGCGAGCAGGGCTTTTCCAGTTACCTCCGCAGCAACCCCAACTATACGCAAATTCGCTACATTGACGCCGGCGGGCAAGAGATCGTGGTAGTGGACAGGGACGGCGAGACCGTGCGCGTCGTCCCTCGATACCAACTACGGTCACAGGCAGAGCGCGAGTTCTTTATCGCCACGCAACAACTCGACAATGGAGAGATCTACGTCTCCCAGCTGGAACCGGCGCTGGGCCACGGAGAGACGGGCGCCGGCCTGCTGACGGTGTGCCTGATCACACCCATCTTTGACAGCCAGGGCCAGCGGGCGGGCATCATCGTCATCAATCTGCTGACCGACGAGATCAGAGCGCACATCGCCCGGCTGACCGTCGAGGAGGGAGTGGACGCCTGGGTGCTGGACGAGAGAGGCGTGGAGATCATCAACGTCGCCCACCCCGAATTGGAGGGCAGTGACGCCTACGAGTATTGCCGACAGACCGGGGACGAGACCCTCGTCACACTGGCCAAAGACATGCTGGCCGGTGGCCAGGGGACGAGAATCTACCTTTGGCCAGAGAGCATGGGTAGCCCATTGGTGGCAAAAAGGCTGATGGCCTATGCCCCCATCTACCCGGCCGAGGGTCAGATATGGTCGGCGGGGCTCTCTGTGCCCTACGACACCATCCTGGCGGCGCACCGCCAAACCCGCACGACGTTGCTTTTTCTGGGTGTGAGCACCACCCTCATCACTCTGACCGGGGCGGTTCTGGCCGCTCAGTCGCACCGCAAGCGGACGGTGGCCGAGGAGCGCGCCCGCCGGAGTGAGGAACTGGAGGCGCTGCGAGAGATCTCCCTGGCGATCAGCGCCCAACTGGAACTCGACACACTCTTGCAGGACATTGTGGAGCGGGGATGCCGTCTACTGAATGTCAACTCAGGCGGCGTCCACCTCGTTGATGAAACGAGTGGTGGCCTCCAAATGGTCGTCAGCCACGGCTACACGAGGGACTATACTGGCACACACCTGGCGCCCGGTGAGGGAATCGCCGGCAAGGTGCTGCAGAGCGGCACACCACTGGTCGTGGACGATTATCACCACTGGGAGGGGCGGTCGCCGAATTGGGAGGCCGAGCCGATCACCGCTGTTCTCAGCATGCCCCTCAAGCACGGCGAGCAGGTCATCGGCATCCTGAATTTCTCCGAGGTCACCCAGGCCAGGAGTTTCGACGAGCACGACCTCTGGCTGGCGACCCTCTTTGCCGGCCAGGCGGTCATCGCCATCGAGAATGCGCGGCTGTACCAGGCCGAGCAGGCCGCTCGCGAACGCGCCGACACTCTGTGCGAAACCTCCCGCGTCGTGGGCTCTACGCTGGAACTGGACGACGTCCTCTCTCTCGTCCTGCGCCAGACAAAGCGCGTATTGACCTACGACACTGCCTCCATTTTGCTCTTTGCCAACACCGAGCCCGCTATGGCGGCTGTGGCCGGCTACGAGGACGAGGAACTGGTAAAGACCGAGGTTCCCCTGTGCCTGGGCGACAGCCCCATCTTGCAGGCCATGGCCCGCGACCATCACCCCGTCGTCATCGCCGATGTGCGGGAGGACAAACGCTGGATTTGGGTGTTCGGGGCCGAGGACATCCGCGCCTGGGTGGGGGCGCCGCTCCTGGTGCGCGACGAGATGATCGGCGCTCTGATGGTTGACAGCACGCAACCCGGCTCCTACACCGCAGCGGATGGCGCCATCGCCCAGGCCCTGGCCAACCAGGTTGCCATGGCTATTGAGAACGCGCGTCTGTACGAGGAAACCCAGCAGCGTCTGGAGAGCCTGACCAATCTTAATCGCGCCTCGCAGGCCATTACCTCCTCCTTGAACGTGAAAGATGTGCTGGAGCAGATCGTGGAACTGGCGGGCTCTGTCGTCAACTCGGACTATACCAGCGTAATCCTGCTGAACGAGGAGGGGGAACCGGTGCTGGGGACTGAGAACTTGCGAGACGTGTCTCCCATAACATGGCGCATCCGCCGCAGCGGTGGCGTCACCCGCCACGTGCTGGATAGCGGGCAGCCGGTGGTCGTGGACTTTATCTCCGACGAGGGGACGATGAGCCCGCCGCTCCGGCGACCCGACGGAGAGTTGATAGAGGCCAACCCGGATATCGTCACCGCCGGCATCCGCTCCTTCGCCGCCGTGCCCATCCAGGCCAGGGAGCAAATGATGGGTGTGTTGTTCACGCACAGTTACCAGCCTCACGCTTTTCACGGGCAGGCGCCGCTGCTGACTACCTTCGCCAACCAGGCCGCCGTCGCCATCGAGAACGCGCGGCTGTACGAGCAGGCACAGCAAGAGATCGCCGAGCGCAAGCGGGCGGAGCAGGCGCTAGAGCGGCGGGCGACCCAGTTGGCTACGCTGAGCGAGGTCGGGCGACAGATTACCTCTCTGCTCGAACTGGACCCTCTGCTGACCCACATTGTGAACCTCATCCACGAGGCCTTTGACTACCGCTACGTTTCCATCCTCCTGATTGATCCGGCCACAGGGGAGTTGACACTCGAGGCGGCGGCAGGATATGAGGTGGAACTGGCACAGGCGCTGCGCCTCAGAGTGGGCGAGGAAGGCATCTGTGGCTGGGTGGCGGCTAGCGGCGAGCCCCTGTTGGTGGGCGACGTCTCCCAGGAACCACGCTACTACCCAGTGGATATGCTGCCCGACACCCGCTCGGAACTGACTGTGCCAATCCAGGTCAAGGGTTGGGTCATCGGTGTGCTGGACGTGCAGAGCGCCAAACTGGACGCTTTCGACCAAGACGACCTCTTTACCCTGCGCATGCTGGCCGACCAGATGGGTGTGGCTATCGAGAACGCCCATCTCTTCCAGGCGGAGCAAGAACAGCGGGAATTAGCCGAGGCGCTGGAACAGGCCGCCGCCGCCGTCAGCAGCACCCTAGAGTTCGACCAGGTGCTCGACCGCATCCTGGAGCAAGCAAAACGCATCGTCGCGGGAGATGCTTCCAACGTCATGCTGGTGGAGGATGGCGCCGCCCGGCCGGCCCGCTGGCGGGGATACGAGCGCTTTGGCGCGGCAGGGTTCCCCTCGACGATCTCCTTCTCCATCCCCGAAACTGTAAGCATGCAAGAGATGGTGGAAACTGGGAAAGCAATAATCATCCCTGACACCACTGCCTACCCCAACTGGATTCACGTACCGGGACAAGAGTGGCTGCGCTCCCACGTCGCCGCACCCATCCGGGTAGGCGGTGTGACTGTGGGCTTTTTGAACGTGGATGGTACCCAACCCGGCCAATTCGACCTCGCTGACGCCCGGAGGCTGGAAGCCCTCGCTGCCCACGCCGCCACCGCCATCGAGAACGCCGGATTGTACCGGGAACTGCGCAATCACGCCGGGCAATTGGAGCAGCGGGTGCAGGAGCGCACTGCCCAACTAGAGGCCCAGTACGCCCGCCTGGACGCCATCCTGCGCAGCGCCTCCGATGGCATCGTCGTCACCGATGCCAGGGGAGAGATCATCCAGACCAACCCCGTCGTCCAGACCTGGCTCACCAAGACCCTCTCCCCGGAGGATGCCGCCCACCTGCGAGAGACGGCGCGAGACCTGGCGCGGCGGGCCGAGGAGCGGCCCGAGACCGTGCTGGAACTGACTGGGCTAGACCTGCAACTAAATGCAGCGCCCATCTCGGAGCCGGGGATGGAGGAAGCGACGGCCGTGGTCGGCATCCACGACGTCAGCCACCTCAAGGCGCTGGACCGAGTAAAGTCGCGCTTTGTCTCCAACGTCTCCCACGAACTGCGCACACCGGTCACGACGATAAAATTGTACACCTATCTGATGCAAACGCAGCCGAACAAGTGGATGCAATACCTGGATGCGATAACGCAGGCGGCGGACCGGCAGGCGCAGTTAGTGGAGGACATCCTGCAAGTTTCGCGCATTGACGCCGGGCGACTAGAGATCAAATCCCGGCCAAGTGCGCTGAACGAATTGACCGAGATAGCCATCGGCAACCACCAGGGAGTGGCCCAGGCACAGGGATTGACGCTAGAGCACCACCCGGCGGAGCCAGGGCCGGTGGCGCTGGTGGATGCACAACGGATAATGCAGGTACTAAACAACCTGGTGGAGAACGCGATCCATTACACGCCGGAAGGCGGAAGGATAGTGGTCTCTACCGGCAAGAGGGAGACAGAGGGCCGAACCTGGGCCACGGTGACGGTGGCGGACACAGGGATCGGCATCCCGGAAAAAGAGTTGCCGCACATCTTTGAGCGGTTCTTCCGAGGGGATAAGCCACGGCTAACGCAGATACCCGGGACCGGCCTGGGACTGGCGATTGTGAAAGAGATCGTGGAACTGCACGGGGGGCGGGTGACGGTGGAAAGCAAAGTGAAAGAGGGAAGCACATTCACCGTCTGGCTGCCCCTGGCCTGAGTGCTCACCATAGGACTAACGGTCTATTGATGAACCGCGCTCCACGTGCTATAATTAATCAGTGATAAAGGCAATGTCATCAAGTTAAGGATTGAAAGACCTGCCAGGTTTCCGCCAGAGCTTTTG
>CAYQTW010000173.1:0-7289 GCA_964420485.1 uncultured Anaerolineales bacterium | reverse complement strand
CTTCTTCGTCGTCTTTGGCTACCAGCCCCACGGGCAGGGCATCCGTGACTTTCGCATTGTGGAGGGGAAGCCTCTGACCGCCAACCGGCAGATCATCATCGGCAGCGTGGCGGCGGACAATCTGGGCAAGAGAGTGGGCCAGACGTTGCGTATTCTCGACGTTCCCTTTCGCATCGTCGGCATCTACGAGACGGGGGTGCCTTTCGAGGAGGGGGGCGGGGTCGTCAGCCTGCACGACGCCCAGGCTCTCTTCGGGCAGCCGCACAAAGTCAGTTTCCTGGGCATCTGGCTGGATGACCCGAACCAGGCCGAGACGGTGCGCCGCCAGATCGAAGCGCGCTTTCCCGAGGTCGCCGTGTCACAGGCAAGCGATTTTGCCGATGATGTGGTGGATCTCAAACTCACCCGCGCCAGCACCTGGGCCATTGCTTTCCTGGCTCTCCTGGTGGGTGGGGCGGGGATGACGAACACGATGGTGATGAGCGTCTTTGAGCGCACGCGGGAGATCGGCGTACTGCGGGCGTTGGGCTGGCGCAGAGGGCGGGTGCTGTGGATGATCCTGCGCGAGTCGCTGGCCCTGAGCCTGCTCGGCGGTGTGGCGGGTCTGGTAGCCGGCATCGCGGTTGGCGAGATGCTCAGTGTCATTCCCCTTATGACAGGCTTTGTGCAGGCTCACTTTAGCATTGGTCTCTTCCTCCAGGCCCTGGGCACTGCCCTCGTGCTGGGGGCCGTGGGCGGAGTCTACCCGGCCTGGCGGGCGTCGCGGATGCGGCCGGTGGAGGCGCTCAGGTATGAATGAACAATGAAGCAATGAGCAATGAACAACCTGAAAGGAGCAAAGTGATGGGGAACGAAACCATCGTTGAGACTCGTGATTTGATAAAGATTTACGGCGACGGGGCGGAGGTGCGGGCGCTGGATGGGGTGAATATGCGCGTGGCGCGGGGAGAGTTCGTCTCCGTGATGGGACCCTCCGGCTCCGGCAAGTCCACGCTGCTCAATATGCTCGGCGCGTTGGACCGGCCTACCGGCGGCACGGTGCTGGTCAATGAGCAGGATATGGCCGGGGTGCGCGATCTGGACACCTTTCGCGCCCGTACCGTCGGCTTTATCTTTCAGTTGCACAACCTGATCCCCACGCTGACCGCCCGCGAGAACGTCGAGGTGCCGATGCGCGGCCAGCCCATTGGCGCGCGGGCCCGCCGCAGCAGGGCAAAAGAGTTGTTGGAACTGGTGGGACTGGCGGAGCGGATGAACCATCTGCCCAACCAACTCTCCGGCGGCGAGCGGCAGCGGGTGGCCATCGCCCGTTCGCTGGCGAACGAGCCCGCCATCGTCCTGGCCGACGAACCCACCGGCGACCTGGACTCGCAGAGCAGCGCCGACGTGATCGCTTTGATGCATCATCTCAACCGCGAGTTGGGCACAACCTTTATCGTCGTCACTCACGACCCGGCGGTGGCCCGCCAGACCGACCGCATCCTGGTGATGCGCGATGGCCGCATCGTACATGAGCACACGGTGGGCACTCCCTTCGAGGAGGACCTGGCCGCGTTTCGGCGCTCCGGGCTGGGAAAGGCGATCCTGGCGGAGGACGAGGCGGCGTTGGCCTCGTTTGGGCTCGACGAGCGGGCCGCGCTGCGGCGGATATTGGAGGGAGTGGCATGAAGGCTGCGACCTTTGACTTGGACGGCACACTTTTCACCGGTCACGTCTGGCAGGGCATCCCTCGTTACCTGCGTCGCCGTCGTCGCAACCGGATCTGGCTTTACACTTCAGAATACTCGGAGCAGAGCACCACAACAAATACTAATCGCGCGCTGGATCCTTCATCAAACCTGGTTCCCGGATCACCGGCCCAATCGAGGAAGAGATACCTGGGAGAAGCACGGATGTCATTCTCATTGCGCCATAATCCGCGTGCCCACGCCTATCGCGGCGTCGAGCAGTACGCGAGTCAAGAGTCTCGGCTCGGCACCGGAGAGGATGTGTACACACGTCTCCGGGTGGCGCTGCACCAGTTCGATCATACGTGCCACCTTGTCCGCCATGCCGCCGGTGACGTCCACACCCCCGGAGCCGGCCAACACCTGGCGCACGGCGGGGAGGTCAGGTGGTGTGATGCGCGGGATTACTGCACCGGCAGAGTCCAGCACGCCATCCACCTCGCCGAGAAGCAGGATGCGGGCCGGGCGCAGTTCGTCGGCCAGGCAGAGGAAAATGTCCTCGGTGGAGATGATGGTGCCGCCGCGCACGTCGTCCAGCGCGACATCGCCGTAGACCAGCGGCACGATCCCGCGTGCCAGCGCTGCGTGGATCGGGTGCGTGTCCAGGTGCTCTAGCACACCGTCGCGGCAGCGGGCGGAGGCGGAAGGCTGCACGCTCAACACTGGGACACCGGCCTCGAGGAAGGCGTCGGTGACGAAACGGTTGAGACGGGCGGCCGCGGCGGCCACCTCGGCATAGCCGCGCCACTGGGCGGGTGTGTGTACTCCTTGCCGCGTGCCGTGCGGTCTGGCGGCCCAGTGGCCGAAGGAGCCGGAGCCGTGGCCGATGAGGAGAGGCAGGTCGGGGGCGGCGTCGAGGGCCCGGCGCACCTCGCCAGCCAGACGGGCGATGACTTTACGCCGGGTGGTGTAGGGGCGCGTTTTGTTGGTGATGAGGGAACCGCCGAGTTTCAGGAACACAACCTTTCTCATTCCGTTGTTGTGACCCTCGTCCAAATCACCCGCACTGCCCCTGCCTCCCTCAACGCCTGTGTCACGTCCTCGACAAAGTCATCCTCCACCAGCGCGATCATATTCCCACCCCGGCCAGCCCCTGAGAGTTTGGCCCCTAGTGCGCCAGCGAAACGAGCCGTCTCTACCAAATCGTTCAGTTTCGGCGATGAGACGCCCAGTTCGATCAATAATGCATGGTTCTCGTCCATCAGCGGCCCCAGTGCGTCAACGTCGCCGCTTTCAATTGCCCGCCGGGCCTCGTCGGCGAGGTCGCCTATCTGGTCGAACAGCGCGTCATAATGAGCCGGCTCGCGCTGCTGGCCCCGGCGCACGTGCTCCACGACTTTTTTGGTGGGGCTGCGGACGCCGGTGTCGCCGATGAGTATGGTGAAAGGAGCGCCGACGGTCAGTCGCTCGACGGGCTGCCTCTGCACGAAGTAGACCGGCTGCTCGTAGGCGACGACGGTGTTGTCAATCCCGCTGGGCGTGCCGTGGTGGATTTTTTCCACTTCAAAGACGAGTGTGCTGGTTTCTGCGGGCTTGAACGCGCGGCCTAGAAAAGTCGTCAGGGCGTGGACCAATGCCGTGGAGACGGCGGCCCCGCTGCCCAGTCCGCTGGCGATGGGGATGGTTGAACTGATGGTGAGGGTGGCGTCGGGCTCGGGGGCGGAGAGGTAATCCAGCGTGAGCCGTGCAGCGACAGCCAGCGGTTCGTCCCGCGGTGCTGTGGTCAGGGAGAGGCTCTTTCCCACGTCGGGAGCGATGAGTGTGAGGCCGCTGCCGGGTGGGGCCGGCTCGGCCGTGGCAGTGGCTCGCACCTGTGTGACGGGCACTGCGATAGCCGGTCGCCCATAGACGACGGCGTGCTCGCCAAAGAGGATGACCTTGCCTGGAGCAGAGGACTGGAGTGATATAGTCGTCATCTTTCTCCTTTTCCGTTAGTGTACCGCAGATTCAATAGCCTGCCAAGAGTGCCCGACTAGCTCGGGACAAGTGCCTAGCAGTCTGTCGGAGAGGCATTCAGGAGTCTAGGCTTCAGCCGGTTTTGCCAGAAATTGTTGCCTTTTCCCCGGCTAAAGCCTTGACTCCAGCCCATCGGGGGTTCTCTCCGACAGGTTGCTAGATTGGGAGTGTAACCAGGGAATTGACAAACCTGGTGGAATAGCGTGATTCCGTGTGGGTCCAACGGTAAACAAGCGAGATAAAAAGGCCACACTTCTTGGCGGGCAGCCGTGATCTCCTCCTCAGTGAATGTGTACCCTTCCCACAGCTCACCCAATTTTACGACGCGCTCACGGGAAGCAGGCTGCTCGACCCGCGAGCGCAGGAAAGCCACAAAATCCCGTAGTAGCCGCAGGCTCTCCGGCGGGAGAATGTCCAAGGCCGGAATAATCTTGGCTTTAATGGTCATTACGTCTTGAGCTATCTCACACCTCCGTTCGACTCAATGTCATCACTTGCATCCTCAACCGCAGTATGGAGGCATCTCACTCAAATGTCAAATCGCCTCGCGATCTAGCACCCGCCTCAAAAACTGCCCCGTGTAACTCTTCTCCACCCGCGCCACCTGCTCCGGCGTGCCCTCGGCGACGATCTCACCTCCGGCGTCGCCCCCCTCAGGCCCCAGGTCCACGATCCAGTCGGCCACCTTGATGATGTCGGGGTGGTGCTCAATGATGACGACAGTGTTGCCCGCGTCCACCAGCCGGTTCAAGACCGCGATCAGTTTGTCCACATCGGCGGCGTGCAACCCCACGCTGGGCTCGTCCAGCACGTAGAGCGTGCGCCCGGTGGCTCGCTTGCTCAGTTCCCGCGAGAGTTTGATCCGCTGCGCCTCGCCGCCCGAAAGCGTCGGCGCGGGCTGCCCCAGCCGGATGTAGCCCAGCCCCACGTCCCGCAAGGTCTCGAGTTTGGCCTGGATGCGGGGGACGTGGGCAAAGAACTCGCTCGCCTCGTCTATCGTCATATCCAGCACCTCGGCGATATTCTTGCCCTTGTAGCGCACTTGCAGCGTCTCGCGGTTGTAGCGCCGCCCGTGGCAGACGTCGCAGGGCACGTAAATGTCGGGGAGGAACTGCATCTCGATTCGCAGCGTGCCCTGTCCCTGGCAGGCTTCGCAGCGCCCGCCCTTGATGTTGAACGAGAAACGGCCCGGCTTGTAGCCCCGAAGCTTGGACTCGGGCAACGCGGCGAACAGTTCGCGGAGGGGGGTAAAGAGATTGGTGTAGGTGGCCGGGTTGGAGCGCGGCGTGCGCCCGATGGGGGATTGGTCAATGTCAATCACCTTGTCAATTTGCTCAATGCCCTCGATCTCGTCATGTTCGCCGGCCCGCTCCCGCGACCGGTGCAGTATCTGCGCCAGCCGCCGGTACAGAACTTGGACGAGTAACGTGGACTTGCCGGAGCCGGAGACGCCGGTGATGCAGACGAACTTGCCCAGCGGGATGCGCACGTCTACGTCCTTCAGGTTGTGCTCGCGGGCGCCCTGGATGACCAATGCGTCACCGTTCCCCTGGCGTCGCTGCGCCGGCACGGGGATGGATCTGCGGCCGGAGAGGTACGCCCCGGTCAGGCTTTTGGGACAGGCGACCACGTCCTGGACCGTGCCGGTGACGACCACCTCCCCGCCGTGCTCGCCGGCCCCCGGCCCCAGATCAATTATCCAGTCGGCGGCGCGGATGGTCGCCTCGTCGTGCTCGACCACGATGAGCGTGTTGCCCAGATCGCGCATCCCCTGCAGCGTGCGGATGAGGCGGGCGTTATCCCGCTGGTGCAGGCCGATGCTGGGCTCGTCCAAGACGTAGAGCACGCCCATCAGTTGCGACCCGATCTGCGTCGCCAGCCGGATGCGCTGTGCCTCGCCGCCGGCCAGCGTCACGGCGGTGCGGGCCAGCGTCAGGTAATCCAGCCCCACGTTGACCATGAACTGCAAGCGGGCGTGAACCTCCTTGAGAATGCGCCGGGCGATGGTCTGGTCCCTCTCGCTCAACGACAACCCGTCAACCCACTCTAGTAGCCTGGTGACCGGCCAAGCGGTGATCTCGCTGATGGACAAGCCCGCCACCGTGACCGCCAACGCTTCCGGGCACAACCGCGCCCCCTGGCAGACTGGACAGGGCCGGCGGGCCATAAACTCCTCAATCTTGCCCCTGACATAGTCAGAGTTGGTCTCCCGGTAACGGCGCTGCAGGTTGGGGATGATGCCCTCGAAGCGGGTGCTGTAATCGCTGCGCCGCCCGTTCTCCGTGACGTAACGGACATTGACACGCTCGTCGCCGCCACCGTGCAGGATGACGTGCTGCTGGGCATGGTTCAACTCGCGCCAGGGTACGCCGGTGGGGATGCCAAAGTGCTCACAGGCGGACTTTAGCAGTTGCCAGTAGTAGCCCTCCTGGGACTGCACGTTCCAGGCCTGGATCGCCCCCTCCTCAATGCTCTGGTCGGGATTGGGCACAATCAGATCAGGATCGAGTTCCATCTTTGTCCCCAACCCCTGGCACTCGGGGCAGGCCCCGTGGGGGCTGTTGAAGGAAAATGTGCGGGGCTCGAGTTCCGGCAGGCTGAGGCCGCAGACCGCGCAGGCCAGGTGCTCCGAGTAGAGCACGTCTCGCGGTATCTCGGTCGAAACATCGTTGACGATCACCACCCCGTCGCCCAACTGCAACGCGGTCTCGATCGAGTCGGTGAGGCGCGAGTGGAAGCCATCCTCCTCCCCCTCCGGGATGACCAGCCGGTCCACCACCGCCTCAATCGTGTGCATCTTGTAGCGGTCGAGTTCGATCTCTTCGTCCACGTCGCGCACGCGGCCATCCACCCGCACGCGCACAAAGCCGGCCTTGCGCACGTCCTCAAAGATGGCTTGGTGGTGTCCCTTGCGATCCTTGATCAGCGGCGCGAGAACCTGGAGGCGGGCGCCGGGTTCCATCCCCAGCACTGCGTCCACGATCTGCTGGGCTGACTGCTTGGCGACCTGGCGGCCGCACTGGGGACAGTGGGGCACGCCGATGCGGGCATACAGGAGCCGCAGGTAGTCGTAAATCTCGGTCACGGTGCCGACGGTCGAGCGCGGATTGCGCGAGCCGCCCCGCTGGTCAATCGAGATGGCAGGGGAGAGACCCTCGATCTGGTCCACGTCCGGCTTTTCCATCTGGCCGAGGAACTGGCGGGCGTAGGCGGAGAGTGACTCGACGTAGCGCCGCTGCCCCTCGGCGTAGATGGTGTCGAAAGCCAGCGACGACTTGCCCGACCCCGAGATGCCGGTGATGACCACCATCTTGTTGCGCGGAATCTCGACGGTGATGTTTTTCAGATTGTGCTCTCGTGCGCCCCGCACAATGATCTTGTCCTGGCCCATTGTTCACCTGTGCCTTGCTATCGAACGCTTGTTCTCAGATTGTAACACCCTTGCCGTACCTGGTCAAGGCAAGAAAACATTGTAGCAGGTTTTGCGGATTGGGCAAAGCGGTGGGGATGGTGTATAATCAACTAGAGATGTTTTGACCACACCAATTTTCGAGGAACTGGCAAGGAAAAAACACAATGGCCCAACCGGTTAATCCCTACGTGGCA
>CAYQTW010000172.1:3428-7290 GCA_964420485.1 uncultured Anaerolineales bacterium | reverse complement strand
GCCGACCGCCTGGGACGCAAAGGGGTATTTATCTTTGGGCTGATCGCCAGCGCGCTGACCAGCCTGTTGATAGGACTGGTCAACGAGATCGAATTCTTCTTTGCCAGCGCCTTGTTCGTGGGACTGTTCGCCAACGCCGGTGGCCCGGCGCAGCAGGCGATGGTCGCCGACCTGCTGCCGGAGGAGAAGCGCGCCCAGGGGTTCGGCATCCTGCGCGTGGTAGCCAACCTGGCCGTTACCATCGGCCCGGCGATTGGGGGGCTGCTGGCCGCCCGCTCCTACATGCTCCTCTTCGTCTGCGACGCGGTAGCCAGCCTGATCACCGCCGGCATCGTGTTCCTGGCGATACGAGAGACCAAGCCCGCTCCCCGCGAGGGCGAGCCTGAGCAGACGATGGCCCAGACCTTTGGCGGCTACCGGGACGTGTTGCGGGACGGCACCTTTATCCTGTTCATCGGAGCCTGCATCCTGATGACGCTGGTGTATATGCAGATGAACACCACGCTGGCCGTCTATCTGCGGGATACCTGCTCCATCTCCGAACAGGGCTTTGGCTACATCATCAGCCTCAACGCGGCGATGGTCGTCCTGTTCCAGTTCTACGTCACGCGCCGCATCGCCAAATACAGGTCGTTGATCGTGATGGCGGTTGGTGCGCTGCTGTACGCCATCGGATTTAGTATGTACGGCTTTGTCTCGGCCTATATCTTTTTCCTGGTGGCGATGGTTATCATCACCATCGGCGAGATGATGACCGCCCCGACCTCTCAGGCTTTGGCGGCCCAGTTCGCGCCCGAGGATATGCGGGGACGGTACATGGCGGTCTTTGGGTTTAGTTGGGTGATTCCGATGACCGTGGGGCCACTCCTGGCCGGGTTGATCATGGACAACGGGGACCCACGCTGGGTCTGGTACGCTGCCGGGATAGTGGGATTGATGGCCGCTGCGGCCTTTGCCCTGCTGCAATGCCGGGTCAAGCGAAAAGTTGTCACTGCCGGGCGTGAAAAGGCACCGGTGGTGGTAACCGAGTGAGCGCGATCTAGTTGGGAGACAATTATGAATGAGCGACTGCGAATACTGGAATTGATCGAGGAGGGCGAGATCAACGTCGAAGAAGGAGCGCGGCAACTGGAGGCGCTGGCGGGAGAGGCCGAGACGCTGGATACCCCCGCACCCCGCCCCAGGTTAGCGCGTTGGTTGTGGCAGGCCGCGCTCTGGATAGGGATCGCAATGATAGCGTGGGGTGGGCTGCTGTTAGCGAAGGCCTACGCCGGAGAGGCCACCACCGGGCGGGCGATCTGGGGCTGGCTGCTCTTTGCCCTGGGCCTGATGTGGGTGGCTCTAGGCTGGTGGTTGCAGCGGGCCCGCTGGTTCTCCCTGCGGGTACAGCAGGCCGGCGGCCCCAACATCTCCTTCGCCCTGCCGCTGCCGCTAGGCCCCGTCGCCTGGGGGCTGCGTATCGCCCGTCCCTTTGTCCCCCAACTGCGGGAGACGGGAGTGGACGAATTGATCCTGGCGATGCGGGAGGAACTGCGCGACGGCCGTTCCTTCGCCGTGGAGGTGGACGAGGGCGAGGACGGCGAGCAAGTGCAAGTATACTTTGGTTAGGAGACAAAAAATGACAAAGACTGACGAACGAATCAAAATCCTCCAGATGTTGGAGGAAGACAAGATCACGGCAGAGGAAGCCGCCACCTTGCTGCGGGCGATGGATGGAGGTCGCCGCGCTGCCCCAGGAGCACCTGCCCCAGGCGAGAAGGGCCGCCACCTCCGCATCCGCGTGACCAACGCGGACTCGGGGGCGGCGAAGGTGAACGTGACCGTTCCGATGGGGCTGGTGAACGCGGGCTTGCGCATGGCGGAGCGGTTCGCCCCGGAACTCGAGGGCTTTGACATGCAGGAACTGAGAGAACTGATCGCCAGCAGCGCGGGTGGCAAGATCGTAGAGGTGATGGACGCGGAGGACAACGAGCGGGTAGAGATTTACGTAGAGTAGGTCCGTCGGCGGCAGGACAAGATGCGCAACATTTCTCCTCACAGGCAACGGTTGACAGTTTGCCACGGGCCGCTATAATAGCCGTCAGTGATCATTGGTATTGACGCCCGTATTGTCTACTATGCCCGGGGCGGAGTCCCCAACTATGTGCTGCACTTGCTCGAGGCGCTGGCCGCGCTCGACGCAGACACGGACTATTGCATTCTGCACAGCCGCAAGGATCGCAACCCTCCGCTGCCAGGGCCGAACTTTGATCCCGTCGCCTGCTGGACTCCTTCGCATCACCGGCTGGAGCGGTGGGCGCTGGGGGTGGAGGTGGCGCGACTGGGACTCGATTTGCTGCACAGCCCTGGGTTCGTCCCGCCTGCCGGAGGGGTAAGGCGGTCGGTGCTCACCATCCACGATCTGAACTTTATATATTACCCCCAGTTCCTCACTCCCGAAAGCCACCGTTACTACAATCAGCAGATCGAGTGGGTGGTGCGCCGCGCCGACCACATCCTGGCCGATTCACACGCCACCAAATCCGACTTGACCTCGCTGCTGGCCGTACCATCGGAAAAAGTCTCGGTCGTGCATCTGGCTGCCGATCCGTCCTTCCGCCCATTGCCAGAAACAGAGACCAAGCAAGTTGCTACGCGATATGGCCTGGAGCCCAGCCGGTTCTTGCTCTTTGTAGGGACGTTGGAGCCACGCAAAAATTTGCCGGGTTTGTTGCAGGCCTATCGCTACCTGCTCGATGCGAAAGTGACGACCGCGCCGCTGGTGCTGGTCGGCGGCAAGGGCTGGCTATACGATGAGGTGTTTGAGCGCCTCGAGACGCTGCATCTGACCGAGCGGGTGCGCCTCCTCCACGGTGTGCCAAACGCAGATCTGCCCGGGTTGTACAACGCTGCCAGTGTGCTGACGATGCCGTCGTTCTACGAGGGGTTCGGGCTGCCGGCATTGGAGGCGATGGCCTGCGGCACACCGGTCGTCGTCGCCGAGCGAGCCTCACTGCCGGAGGTGGTGGGGGAAGCGGGGCTGCTGGTAAACCCGGACGATCCGGACGACATTGCCCAGGCGCTGGCCCGCGCACTGACGGATGAACCACTACGAGCGCGGATGCGGGAATTGGGGCTGGCGCAGGCGGCGCGCTTTACCTGGGAGGAGACCGCCCGCCAGACTTTGGCCATCTACCGGATGGTTCTAGCGCAGTAGAAACACGCCTGTTCCCGCGCTGGACGCCGTAACTCGTTGCGGACAGACGCAACCAAGTTCGCGCTTCCAGCACAAAGAGCCCCTCCTCTGGAGGGGCTCCGTTTTGTCTCTGTGCTACCGAGTATTACTGGATCTTTACCTCGACGACCCACCACATCCACTGGTCTTCGTTGTAGGTTTCCCCCGCGTCGGCAGGGAAGACTACCTTGACCGGGCCGCCAAGATCGTCAATCAGGTTCTCGCCGTCCACCTGGTAGGCCAGCATGATCGGCCACGATTCCAGGTCTTCTTTGGCGATGTCGAGTTCCATGCCGTCCTTGGCCACCAGCGTGGCGACGGTGGCCTCGTCCGACCCGCCACACAGTTCCCAGATATCCGACAGTAGCAGGCCCCGGTACTCCAGGCCATCACCCATCCACGGGTCGTCCAGTGTCTGCCCGATGGCGTACTGATCGAACAGGTCGGCGTCGAACTGGCACTCGTCGCCCACGTTGGGGTCTGCGATGTCACCGGTGACCTTGAGGATCACGTCGCCCGTCGGGGCGGGCAGCGCCTCAACCTCTGCCGGCGTGCCGATGCGCACCTCAACGACCCACCACATCCACTGGTCGTCGTTGTAGGTTTCCCCCGCGTCGGCAGGGAAGACTACCTTGACCGGGCCGCCAA
>CAYQTW010000172.1:0-3328 GCA_964420485.1 uncultured Anaerolineales bacterium | reverse complement strand
TTGGGGTCTGCGATGTCACCGGTGACCTTGAGGATCACGTCGCCCGTCGGGGCGGATAGGCCCTCCGGCTCCGGGGTCGGCTCTGGGGTCGGCTCCGGCGGCTTGGGCGTGGCGGTAGGCTGGGGCACTTCGGTGGGCGCCTCGGTCGGCTGTGCGCACGCGCTCAACAGCAGCACCGCCACCAACATCAAAGGTACTAGCATTTTCTTGAACATTCTACTTTTCCTCCTTTAGATATTTTTGGACCATACGCAGGCCCAATGCCCGCGCGCATCCCGAATCATGGAATCACGTTTCACGCTCATGGTTGTTCCGCAATGTTCTTATCCACGACGGTCTTGGCCTCGTCCAGCGCCTGCTGGGGCGTGGCGGCTCCCAGTTCCACCTTCTCCACCGCCTGGCGCAGCGCACTGTCGCTGGTACCCAGCGCCTGGAAGACTGGAATGGCATGAGAATACTGCAACGCTTCGATGGGCACTCGCTGTAGCGGGTGCTCCTCCAGGTAGGTCTGCATCTCCGGCCACTCTAGCGCGTCCTTGTAAATCGGCACGTAGCCGCTGTGCGTGGAGAGGTAGAGCGAACTCTCCGGGCTGGTCATGAACTTTACAAACTCCCAGGCCGCGTCCAGCACCGCCTGGTCGTCGTTGCGGAAGATGACCAAACTCCCGCCGCCGATAGGCTCGACAGGATCACGTCCCCCGACGGTGGGGATGACCGCCACGCCCAGGTCAAACGGGGCATCACTGGCGGCACTGGGAATCCCGGCGCAGGAGCGGGCCAACATCCCCAGTTTGCCGGCCAAAAAGTCTCCCTTGGCCTCCTCGTGCTGGCCGGGGGGCATGATCTGGTGTGTGTTGACCATATCCCCCCACAGTTGCAGCATCTCTACCGCCTGCGGGCTGTTGTAGAGCACCTCTGTCTGTTCCTCGTTGACGATCTGCGCTCCGTTCTCCAGGAACATTGTGCTGATGTACCAGTGAGTATCCTTGTGAGTATTATAGCCCCACTGGTCAATCTCATTGTTGTTGTCAGTGTCCTGCGTCAGCGCCTGGCCGTACTCGATCACCTCGTCCCAGGTCGTGGGGGGGCTGTCCGGGTCGAGCCCGGCGGCGACGAAGAGATCGCGGTTGTAGTAGAGCACGGGCACGCTGTTGTTGAACGGCATACTCCAAAGTTGGCCGTCGGCCGTGTTGTACTCCCAGAAAGCATCGTAAACCTGGGAGCGGTCAATGCCGTTGTCGCCATCGGTAAAGTCGGTGATGGGCACGGCAGCGCCGGTCTTGCCCACCAGTGCCGCGCCGCCCAGATGGGACACGTGGGGCAGCGTCTCCTCGGCAAAGATAGCGTTCCAGATCTTGCCCATGATCTGGCCATAACTACCCTGGTAGGTAGCGGTGACTTGGATGTTGGGGTGGGCAGCGTTGAACTGCTGCACCATTTCTTCGACTGCCTCGCCAGTGGTGCCGCTGAGGGCGTACCAGAACTCTAGTTCGATCACCCCCTCCTCCGCCGCAGGCCCTGCCCCTTCGGTTTGTGGGGGCGGGGTTACCCCGCCCCTACCGCCGCAGGCCGGGAGCAGCGCCAAGATGACCACGAGGCCGAGCCACAACACCCTCCTCCATCCTCCATTCTCGATTCTCATTTCATTCTCCTTTCTCCATTCTTCATTCGCTATTCGTTCATTCGCTCATCTGTTCATTTTTTCATTCTCCCTCCTAATTATTGGACTTTACGCGCCCTTGAGGCCCGTGGTGGCAATGCCCTCCACGAACGACCTCTGGATGATAAGATAAAAGATCACGACGGGGAGCGAGACAAAGACGGTCGCGGCCATAAACATCCCCCATTGCGTGCCCCCTTCCTGGCCGACAAAGTAGCGAAGGCCAATCTGGAGCGTGCGCATCTTCTCGCTGGTGGTGACGATGAGCGGCCAGAGGTAAGAGTTCCAGTTGCCCATAAAGGCGAAGAGGGCCTGGGAAGCGATGATGGGCTTGGAAAGAGGTAACAGAATCTGCCAGAGGAAACGCAGCCGGCCACAGCCGTCCAGTTTGGCCGCCTCCTCCAGTTCCTTGGGCAGCGTCATAAAGTACTGCCGCATCATAAAGACGCCGAAAGCGTTCGCCAGGAAAGGCACGATCAGCGCCTGGTAAGTATCCAACCAGCGCAGGTTCTTGAGCACCAGATAGGAAGGCACCAGCGTCACCTGCGTGGAGATCATCGTCGTGCTGATGAACAAGGCGAACACCACGCCCTTGCCCTTGAACTCCATACGGGCAAAGGCGAAAGCAGCCAGCGAGCAGGTGATCAACTGGCCCACAGTCACGACCATCGCCACCAGCGCGCTGTTGAAAAAGTAGCGCCCGAACGGGGCCGCGTTCCACGCATCCACATAGTTCTGAAAACGCCAGGCTTGAGGAACCCAGTTAGGAGGATAGGCAAAGACTTCCTCCGACCCCTTGAGTGAGGTGGAGACCATCCAGATATAAGGGAGCATCACCACTACCGCCGTCGCCCCCAGGAGGATGTACCAGAACGCGGCAAAAGCCATCTTGCGTGCTCGTTTTGAATGTAACATAGTGAACCCCCTATTCGTAGTGGATGCGCGAACCTACCACCTTGAACTGAAACATGGTGAGGATGAACAACATTGTCAGGAGGGCACAGGCCACGGCTGAAGCGCGTCCCATGGCAAAGTTCTGGAAAGCCTGCTGGTAGAGATAGTAGGTGATGGTGGTCGTGGCTCCCAGTGGCCCTCCCGAAGTCATCACGTCCATCTGGGTAAAGGCTTTGAGAGAGTTGATGATGCCGATGATCAGGATGTAGAACGACGTCGGGCTCAGGAGCGGGAGAGTGATTTTCCAGAACCGCGCCCAACCAGCCGCGCCGTCAATCTCGGCCGCTTCGTACAGAGAGCCGGGAATGTTCTGTAAGCCAGCCAGAAAGATGATGATGTTATAGCCCATGCCGTGCCAGATGCCCATCAGGATCAACGCAGGCATCGCCAGGGTGGGATCGCGCAGCCACCGCAGCGGTGAGAGGCCGAACTTGAGCAGGATGCTGTTGAACAGGCCATAGTCGGCCGGATGGTAGATCCACAGCCAGACCACCGAGATGGCCGCCGTGGAGGTGATGGTGGGCAAAAAGTAGGCGGTGCGAAAGATGCTCACGCCGCGCAACCGCTGGTTGAGCAAGAGAGCAATGCAGAGAGAGAGTGCTATGTTCAAAGGGACGCCCACTGCATAGTAGAAACTGTTGCGGATAGAGCCGAGGAACTCGGGCGCCCCGATCTCGTCGGCGAAGAGGTAGACATAATTCTCCAGGCCGATGA
>CAYQTW010000171.1:0-7303 GCA_964420485.1 uncultured Anaerolineales bacterium | reverse complement strand
TCCACGTAGGTGGACTTTGCAATAGTTGCCCGCGAAGTATCTTCTCAATATCCTGGGGTAGGGGCAGGACTTGCTCTTGCCCACAAGGGCGACCGCAAGGGTTCGCCCCTACCTATTGAGAAGATACCCCGCGAATTTATTCGGGCTTCATAGATGCCATTGTCAACTTTACAGAAGGAGTCCTGCATGGAAACAATTCCCTTATTGAAACAACTTTCGGAAGCCACTGGCCTCTCTGGCTACGAGGCGCCAGTGCGCGAGTTGGTCCGCCAGACCTGGCAGCCTTTCGTGGACGATATGCGTGAGGGCAAACTGGGGAGTTTGATTGCCCTCAAGCAAGGCGCAGGTTCCGAGCCTCGGCCCAAGTTGATGCTGGCGGCGCACATGGACGAGATCGGGTTGATGGTTGCCGGTATTGAGAAGGGCTTTTTGCGCATTACCCGGGTCGGAGGGACAGATCGACGAGTGCTATTAGGGCTAGAAGTAATAGTCCACGGACAGCGCGACCTGCCCGGCATTGTCGCCACGCGCCCGCCCCACGTCCTGCCCGAGGAGGAGCGCAAAAAGACGATGCCCTGGGATAAACTCTTTGTGGACGTGGGGCTGCCAGCGGAAAAAGTCGAGCATCTGGTCACGGTCGGCGACCCGATCTCTATCCGGCGCGAGATGGTGGAACTAGAGAACAATCGTGTGGCAGGCAAGGCGATGGACGATCGGGCCTGCGTGGCTGCCGTGACGCTGGCGCTGGAGCAATTGTCCGGCGTGCGTCACGCCTGGGACGTCTTTGCCGTGGCGACGGTGCAGGAGGAGACGGGGCTAAAGGGGGCCATCACCTCCGCCTACGGTGTCGCGCCAGACCTGGCCGTGGCGCTGGACGTGACCTTTGGCAGACATCCTGGCGTCCTGGAGGTGGACAGTTTCCCCCTGGGCGAGGGGCCGACCATCGGCGTCGGTCCCAATTTTCATCCGGGGCTCGCGGCGCGCCTGAAAAAAGTGGCCGAGGCCCACGAGATTCCGTATCAGATTGACCCTATCCCGGGTCGCAGCGGCACTGACGCCTGGGCCATCCAGGTCACCCGCGAAGGGGTGCCCACGGCCCTCGTCTCTATCCCGATCCGTTACATGCACCAGCCGGTGGAGACGTTGGCTGTGCAAGACGTCGAGCGGGCCGGGCGGCTGCTGGCGGCATTCATCGCCGGGTTGGAGGCGGATTTCCTGGAGAAGATGAGATGGGGAGAGAGGGAGACAGGGAGATGAAACATTCTACTTTGACTTGATCACCCGGCATTGAGAGGAGTAGCAATTTATGATGTCGTAGGTGAGCGGATTCGAGGTTTAGCCGGATTTGGAACGTCAAAAAGCACCGGCTGAAGCCTCAAATCCAGTAAAATGAGAATTGCTGGTACGAGGAGAAACTAGAGCAAGGAGATTCATGATACTGAAGGAACTTGCAGAAGCGTTTGGCGTTTCGGGGAACGAGGGGGACGTGCGCGCCGTCGTGCTCGATGCGGTGCGGGAGCACGTGGACGAGGTGGAGGTGGACACGCTGGGCAATGTCCTGGCCTTTAAGCGCGGGACGGGACGACAGCGTAGCGTAGTGATGCTGGCAGCTCACATGGACGAGGTCGGCCTGATGGTCGTGGGATACGACAACGATGGTTTCTTGCGTGTGGGGACCGTCGGCGGGATTGATCCCCGCCTGTTGCCCGGCACCCTCCTCCAGGTCGGCTCCGAGCGCATCCCCGGTGTCATTGGCATCAAGCCGATCCACCTGCTTGAGAAAGGGGAGGGGGAAAAGGCCTCCAAACTGCAAGATCTGGTAGTGGACATTGGGGCCCAGAGCAAGGACGAGGCCAAAAAGTTGGCCCCGCTGGGTACCTACGCCACCTTTGCCACGCAGTTCCGCGAACTGGGGCCTACCGTCAGTGGCAAGGCGTTCGACGACCGGGCCGGGTGCGCGGTGCTGGTGGAACTTGTGCGCGGGGAGCGGTTTCGCTTCGACCTCCACGCGGCTTTTACTGTGCAAGAGGAGGTGGGGTTACGCGGGGCGCGGGTGGCAGCCTACGCTATCGAGCCCGACTGCGCCTTTGCGCTGGAGGGCACCATCGCCGACGATATACCCAAGGACAAAGAGGCCAGCCCTACGACGGAACTGGGCCAAGGCCCGGCGATCACGGTGATGGATCACTCCTTCATCGCCGACCGGCATCTGGTGCGACTGTTGACCGGTACGGCCGAGGAACTCGGTATTCCATACCAGATCAAGCAGCCGGGCATCGGCGGCACCGATGCGGGAGCCATTCACTTGACCCGCGAGGGGGTACCCTCGGTGACAGTGGCGGTGCCCTGCCGCTACATCCATAGCCCGGTGGCCTTGCTGAGTCTGGACGATTTCAACAACACAGTGCGCCTGATGCGCGAATCCCTTTCGCGCCTGACGCGGCGTACACTGAGGAGGGAGAGAGACTGATGAGAGAACTGATTTGCAAACTGGTGGAAACCTACGGCCCTTCGGGAGCCGAGGAGCAGATTCGGGCCGTCATTCGCGCCGAGGTCGAGTCCCTGGCGGACGATGTGCGAGTGGATGCGCTGGGAAGCCTGATCGTCCACAAGCAAGGCGACCCTTCGGCAGGCTCAGGGCAGGTTGGCGCGGGCCAGCGTATCGTGCTGGCGGCCCACATGGACGAGATCGGCGCGATGGTAAGTTATGTGGACGAGAAGGGGTTTGCCCGCTTTACGCGCATCGGCGGGGTATTCCCAATCAACTGCGTGGGCGCGCGGGTGGCCTTCGCCGACGGGATGGTGGGCGTCATCGGCATCGAGGAGAAGCGGGAGAACACCGGCAAGGCTCACAAACTCGAGCAATTGTACATTGACGTGGGGGCCACGAGTCGCGACGATTGTCCCGTCCACGTGGGCGACGCGGCTATGTTCGTGCGGCCCTTTGTCGCGCAAGGCAAGCGACTGATCTCGAAAGCGATGGATGACCGCATCGGCTGCGCGGTGCTGATCGAGACGCTGCGCCGGCTGGAGCACACGCCGCACGATGTCTACTTTGTCTTTAGCGTGCAGGAAGAAGTCGGGCTGCGCGGAGCGCGCACCTCCGCCTACGGCATCGAGCCTGACATGGCTATCGCCGTGGACGTGACCGGCACGGGGGACACGCCGGAGTGCAAGCCGATGGCGGTAGAGTTGGGCCAGGGGCCGGCGGTAAAGGTGCAGGATCGAGGAATGATCGCTCACCCGGCGGTGAAGGGCCTGTTGGTGCAGCGGGCGCAGGAGGCGGACATTCCCTACCAACTGGAGGTGTTGGAGTGGGGTACCACCGACGCGGCCGCGATGCAACTGGTGCGAGCGGGGGTTCCTGCCGGCTGCCTCTCCATTCCCTGCCGCTACGTCCACTCCCCCTCAGAGATGGTGGATGAGGAAGACGTGGAGAACTGCGTGCGGCTGCTGTTGGAGGTGTTGCGGGAGTAGGACAAGTTGTCAACTTGTCCCACGTTGGGGGAGAGACGATGGAGCAAGGAACAGGGCGGTACCGGGGTTACATCATCCTGTGTTCGGTACTCGGTCTCATCGTCGGTGGTGTGCTTGGTTACTTTACCCCGCATCCCCAGTCCAGCGCGCCCATCGCCATTTCCACCCCTCTCCCAACCCCGACGGCACTCTCCACTCCCACGCCGGCCCCCATCCGCGTCCACGTCAGCGGGGCGGTGCTCCAACCGGCCGTCTACGAACTGCCCTCAGGCAGCATCGTCCAGGACGCGGTGGAGGCTGCTGGTGGCCCCGCCTCCGACGCCGACCTGGACTGCATCAACCTGGCGCTGGAACTGCGGGATCAGCAGCAAGTTTACGTGCCGTGTCAGGGGGAGATGAGTCCCCCACCGCCGGTTTCGGGAGGCGAGGCAAGCAGCGAGGGATCGGTGGGTGCGCTGGTCAACATCAACACGGCCACGGCGGCGGAACTGGAGACACTGCCGCGCATCGGCCCGGCGACGGCGAAAGACATTCTGGAATACCGCGAGGCCAACGGCCCGTTTGGGGCCATCGAGGACATCCAGGACGTGCCGGGCATCGGCCCGGCGACTTTTGAGGGGATGAAGGAGATGATTACGGTGGGGCCGTAGGGACACAGGCGTTTACGTAGGCCGGAATATCATTCTGACTTGTTCGCCCCCATCGCAGGGTCAAAAGTTGGGTAAAGGGATTTCTGGGTAGGGGTGGCCATGGATATAGTGTACTAAAGAGAACATGTTCAACGCAAACAAAAGGCCGAGTGCTGTTATCCCAAGGCTGGTAAAAAAACGTTTCAAGTATGACTTGCTGAGGACGTAAATTCCCAGAGTCAAGAACATTGTTATAGGCGCAATCAAGGGGAAAAAATAGCGACCTTGCGATTGATAGTCATTGTATAGGCTGGTCATAGCCGCTACGGCAAATAGCAAGACAAATGCTAATCCTGCACAGATCAGAATCCTGGCTGATTTTTCAGTAGAGAAAACCTCTTTTTTCCTCCTTAACAAAACCCACATTGTGCATACTGCCCCACAGGTACAACTTGCCAATAATGCCAAGTAGATACGCGAGTCCATCGCCACATTCATGTAAAAAAAGCGTCCCCAAAAACTCTCAAACATTGTTCTCAGCCAGCGTGTTTGGACCAAGTCCAAGAAGCCATATCCCTGCTGGGCCAACGGTATCCACTCGAGTCCCAGGCGCGTGATATAATCCTGCCAGGCGATTCGCCCTACATCAAGCGCCAAGAGGTCATTATATAACAACCAGTTCCGTAATAACCAACTGCCAAGTGTTAAGCAAGCCGGCAGGCATATACTCGCCCACATCTGTAATCTCTGGCGCCAGTTCCCACGCCACGTGGACGCGAGCGTAAGCAGAACAAATGGGAACACTGCAACCCAGCCGTTTTGTTTTCCCATACTCGCCAATGCCAGCGCCAGCCCCATAAGCAATCCATTTTTAAGCGTCCAACCTTCCTGAATCCCTCGAACAGTAGCCCAGATACCCCAGGTCACTGCCATAATCTGATAAGCATCATCGCCCACATAAGCCCCGGTGTACGTGAATTGCGGGATGAGCGCGGCAAACGCAGCCACACCGAGAGCATAGTTCACCGATTTGAAGAGTGCGCGGGCGATTCTATACGTGAAATACACGGTGAATACGGTGCACAAGACCGAGGCCAATCGTGCCGTGTGCAGCAAGACTGCGGGGGCATTTGAAGGGGTCAGGTACATAAACGAGGCTGCCAAAAGATAGGCGCCACAGGGATACGTGGCGGCGGCGCCATACACATATCCGTCGCGGGTGCCCGGCGCCTGACGAATGTACACATCGGCTGAAGGACCGAAAGCAGGAAGGTGGTGGCTCTTCCAGATAAAATAGACGATCTCGTACTTGTGTATTTCGTCCGGAGCGCCATCGAAGGGGATGGTCAATGACCAGAGCAGGCCGTTGAGAAAGACGAACAGTAAAAGTGCAGCGAGAAAATAGCGCTCTGGAATAAGCCGTGGTGAAACCAGGGGATTCATAGCACGATATTTTCTGTGAAAAGAGGATCAGGAGTTGTATCGCACGGCAAAAAACAAGGCCATAGATTTCTCTATGGCCTTGCTCGAACTGCGAAAGCACGACGCTACTGAGCAGTGCCGTTAAAGCTGGTAAAGTAGTCTGCGGTCGAAGATCCCAGAATCTCGTTGATGACCCCGCCGATGGTCTTGCCGGCCGTGTTAACCGTGATCTTGATGGCACCGATGTACGTCCCATTATCCATCGCGCTTGCCGGTATGTGATCGGGCTGATACTTGTTGTCGTTGATCTCAAAATCGTAGGTGTCTGACCAGTCGCTGCAGCCAGGACAGGCGACTGTATCCGCAATGTAATCAACCGTCACGTTGACCACGCCGCTCGTACCGCTCGTATCAACGATAGCGTAGGATGTGTTGGCGAATCCGTAGCCCTTGACGTAGGCCATCGGCGAGTAGAATTCCGTACCACCCGCCGTGAGGCCGGTAAAGCTGGCGGCCCAGTAGCTGCCAGACAACTCGTTGACAATGGCAGCCAGAGGCTGGCCGTTTGTGGACTCAAAGACCACAGTGCCAATCCACTCGTCGTCTCCAACGTTGTAGCCGTCCTTCAAATCCTGGGCGTATGGTGCATTGGGGTAGTAGGTAGCCAGGGAGGTCGTAATCACCTGGGTGAACGAGTAGATCGCCGTCGCCTGGTTCGGGTTGCCTGCCGTGTTGTCATAGAAAGTGAATGTTACATCAGCCGGCACGGAACCCAAGTTCTGTACCGTAGCGGAGGCCTGGAACAGGCCACCATAGCCGTTGATGAAAACATTGGGGCAAACCACTCGTGTGGCACCAGAGGCGAACCCCTCATAGCTGTAGAACTGGTCGTACTCGTGGTTAGCGCCACCCCAGAACTCGTTGACGACCAGCGCGAGGGCGGTCGTCCCATCATCCGCCGCAACCTTTACACTGCCGATCCATCCATCGGACAGAATGGCTTCGTCTGCTTGTGCAACACGTATGGGAGAGCCTGCGGGGACAGTTTTTGCTACCGGGCTACCAGTTACCTCGCTGCCGTCCTCGTTGTAGTAGTGAACGCTGACCGCTGTGCTGCCACTGGAGGCTGTGCTCTGGATGCTCATCTCGGTCCAGAAAATGCCTGCATAGCTCTTCATGAGTACCGGCGCGTACATCGTGGGAGCGACCGTATCGCCGGTAAAGCCCACGTACGTCGCATTGCCGGACTTGCCGGAAGTGGTGTTTTGTGCTACCTGGTTGCTGGTAGCGGCCAGTGGCTGATTGGAACTGGCGACAATCGAGCCATTAAACGTGCCGACGGCATCCAATGGGGCATAGTCAGGAGCCCAGAAGGCTACTGACTTAGCCACCGTGAAGCTATCACTTGCAGCCAGTGTGCCATCAGTGCTGTAGAGTTCAACAGCCACGTCGGCGGTAGAACTTCCAAGGTTCTGAAAGACCCAGCTTGTGTTGTGGGTCACACTGTCGCTACCCAACTGGGCATTTACCACCGCCACTGTAGCAATGATTAACCCCAGCGTCACCAAAATTGTAATCATCTTTTTCATGTCAGAAATCTCCTTTTAGTTTTGTTTTTTGTAGAGTTACATTAGAAACACTTTTTTATCTTTTTGGTTTATTCCCAATACACCTCCTATGCGAGTTGTGGACAGACCCTTTCCTAGATTGTCTCTATTATACAAAATTGAGGCGAATATTCAATACCACCTCTGGGTGATAGGCACCGATCATGG
>CAYQTW010000170.1:0-7341 GCA_964420485.1 uncultured Anaerolineales bacterium | reverse complement strand
CTTCGCTTCACTGCGTTTCGCTCAGAATGACACCCCCAAATATTGAAAAGATACAGTCTTGGCTTGTCACGCCAGTTTTGAGGGCGACTTTTCACGGACATGAAACGGAGGCAACATGCACATTACCGGCATCAGCATCAATGGAGACGCGACCCACCTGGGCGGCAGTCTGGCCCAACTGGAAAAAGACCTGGCCTTTTTCCAACACTGCGGTTTCGATGGCGTGGAACTGTCGTCACACGGACTGGACGTGGTGATTGGCGGGCGTTTGCAGCAACGCCAGGTGAACCGGGTTCGAGCCATCACCGAGCGCTTTGATTTCGTCTACACAGTCCACGCACCCGACCGGCTCAACCTGGCTTTCCCCCAGCAGGGACCCTCTGGCACGCCCGAACTGGCCCACGAGCAAGACGTGTTCGTCGCCTGCCTGGACTTTAGCGCCGCCATCGGCGCCGGCGTGATGGTGATTCACAGCGGCCTGATGGCCTTGCAACGGGCCGCCTTGGGGCTGGAAGCACTACCTGACGACGAGGCGCTGGAGCGGGCCCGCGAGCAGGAAGTGTCGGCGCTGTGCGTTTTAATGCCGCTGGCCGCCGAGCGGGGAGTGGTGGTGGCCATGGAGAATCGCAATCCGCATCCCTGGGAGGTGACCACGCTGGTGCGCGCTGACCTGCCTGCCGATCAACTCCTCAAGTACCACGCCGGCCTGGCCATCCCTGCCCTGGTGCGACAGGTGAAAACGGTGAACCATCCCAACCTGGGCCTCACTCTCGACCTGGCGCATCTCTTTCTGGCAGCTCATCAATGCGGCTTTGACTTTCTGGAAGCCATCCGACAGGCTGCGCCTTACGTCCGCCACCTGCACGGCAACGACAATTTTGGGCGGCCAGGCGGCCTGTTCGACCGCCTGCTCGATCGTCTACCCTACGGCGACGGCGACCTACACCTGCCTCCCGGTTGGGGCACAATCCCCCATGTCGGGGCATTGGCCCAGTTGCCGGACTATGAGGGGTTATACATTCTGGAAATCCATCCCCGTTTTCGCGAGCACTTTTCCCAAGCCCTGGAGACGATGCGAGACATCGTCCGCAAAGTGACAAATCAGCAAAAGGAGAAATGATATGTCTTCCCAAGTCAACGTTGGTCTCATCGGCGCGGGGCGGATCGGCCGGCTCCACGCCGAGCACCTGGCCTTCCGCATCCCCGAGGCTAACCTGCTGACCGTGTCCGACATCGTTCTGGAGGCAGCCCAGAAATGCGCCGCCGAATTTGGCATCCCCACGGCCACCCAGGATCATCGGGCCATCATAGAGAACCCCGACATCGAGGCCGTCGTTATCTGCTCTAGCACCGACACCCACGCCCTTATGATCGAGGAAGCGGCCGGGGCCGGTAAACACATCTTTTGCGAAAAACCCATCGCCCACGATTTGGGTGAGATTGACCGGGCGCTGGCGGCGGTGGAGAAGGCCGGCGTCAAGTTGCAGATCGGCTTCAACCGCCGTTTTGACCCCAACTTTCGGCGCGTGCGGGAACTGGTGGCGGCCGGCAAGATCGGCCAGCCGCACATTCTGCGCATCACCAGCCGCGATCCGGCGCCGCCGCCCATCGAATACATACAAGTCTCCGGCGGCATCTTTCTCGACATGACTATCCACGACTTTGACATGGCCCGCTACCTCATCGGCAGCGAGGTGGAAGAAATCTATGCCGCCGGCGGTGTGATGGTGGACCCGGCCATCGGCGAGGCCGGCGACATAGACACGGCGGTCATCACGCTGCGCTTTAAGAACGGCGTCATCGGCACAATTGACAACAGCCGCCAGGCAGCCTATGGCTACGACCAGCGGGTCGAGGTATTTGGCAGCGGTGGTGCGGTAAGTGCCGACAACAACTATCCCAACACTACCATCGTCAGCGATGGCCAGAACGTCCACCGGGACTTGCCGCTCAACTTTTTCATGGAACGGTACATCGAGTCTTACGTCGCGGAGATGAAAGCCTTTATCGAATGTGTCCAGCAGGACAAGACGCCGCCGGTGACGGGGATTGACGGGCGCATCCCGGTCGTTATGGGCTACGCGGCGCACAAGTCCTACGAGGAAAACCGTCCGGTCAAACTAGACGAAATCTCTCCGGGCTTGTAACGTCGCACAAAAGTCTACTTGACAAGGGCCATCAAGTGTGTTACAATTTGTTTGCACACGTTTGCACTCCCGTCGCAAGCGATCCGGCGCATCACCTCGAGATCGCTTTTTTCTGAGTAGGCTGTGCATACGTGTGCAAACAGGAGTCCCCTATGCGCGTCTCGATCAAGGACATCGCCAAAGCGGCCAGCGTTTCCCATTCAACCGTCTCCCGCGCTCTGAGCGATAGCCCCCTCGTAAAAGCCGAGACCAAAGCCCACATCCAACGTCTGGCCCAAGAGATGGGCTATACTCCTAACGCCATCGCTCGCAGCCTGGTGACGCAAAAGACCCGCACTGTGGGCGTTGTTGTGACCACCATCACCGACCCCTTTGTGGCCGAGGTTGTGCAGGGTGTCGAGGATGCAGCCCACGAAAACGACTACTCGGTCATCCTGGCCAGTTCCGCCTCCGAGCCAGAGCGAGAGTTGGCCGCCGTGGAGATGCTCCGCGCCAAGCGGGTGGATAGTCTTATCGTCACCTCATCGCGCGTCGGCGCGCTTTACCTGGAGCACCTGGAGCGCATCGGCGTGCCGGTGGTGTTGGTCAACAACCATAACAGGCAGAGCGGCCGCTACACATTTTCGGTGAGTGTGGACAATCAACACGGCGGCCACCTGGCGACCGAGCACCTCATCAAGCGGGGCCACCGCCGCATTGGCTACGTAGCCGGTCCGGCGAATCACAGTGATGACGCAGAGCGAATGGCCGGCTACTGCCAGGCGCTGGACGAAGCAGGGATACTCTTCGATCCAACCCTGGTCGTGTCCGGCAATGGCCGTCTCGACGGCGGCGAGCGGACGCTGCGCACACTGGCAGGTCTGGCTGAACCAGTCACGGCCGTTTTTTGCTACAACGATATGACGGCTATCGGGCTGCTCTCGGCAGCCCGGCGGGCGGGGATCTCGGTCCCGGAAAACCTGGCTGTGGTCGGCTTTGACGACATCCCTTTAGCCGCCCACGTCTATCCCCCTCTGACGAGCATAGCCCAGCCGCAGCGCGACATGGGACGGCAGGCTATGAACATGGCTTTGGCGTTGATGGTCGCTGACGATGCAACTGCACCTTTCTCAGACGTCGTGGTCAAGGGAAGATTGGTCGTGCGCGAAACGACGTAAATTTGAGCATTGGGAGGTGTTTGGTATGAAAGGATTAGTACTCGATGCAGTCTGGGAACCGAAGCCGGACTATGAGGTCTCCGCGTGGGAAAAGCAGACCGGCAAGGCGATCACCGGAAACAGCATCTGGCGGCACCCCAAACTGGAGGTGCGCGATTGGCCCGACCCCGAACCAGGCCCCCAGGAGGTTGTGCTGGAAGTGCAGGCATGCGGCATCTGCGGCTCTGACATGCACTTTTACGAGACCGACGATGAGGATTACATCCTCTACCCTGGCCTGACCAAATTCCCCACCATCCTGGGACACGAGTTCTCCGGCAAGGTGGTGGAGATTGGCAGCGGGGTTGAACTCTTCGAGATTGGCGATATGGTGACGGCGGAGGAGATGATCTGGTGTGGCCGCTGCATCCCTTGCCGCAACGGCTACCCCAACCACTGCACCAATCTGGAGGAGATCGGTTTCACCATTCCCGGCGCTTTTGCCAATTACATCGCCGTGGACGAGAAATTCTGCTGGCCCATTGATGCTATCGCCGAGCGGTTCGGCGACGAGGAAAAAGCCTACGAGATGAGTGCCCTCAGCGAACCGACCTGCGTGGCCTACAATGCCATGTTCGAGCGAGCGGGCGGCTTCCGGCCGGGCCACTATGTCAGCGTCTTTGGCGCGGGGCCGATTGGACTGGCCGCCACAGGTTTGGCAAAGGCCGCTGGTGCGGGCACAATCGTCACTTTTGAGATCTCGCCGCAGCGCCGCGAGTTGGCTAAAAAGGTCGGCGCTGACTATGTGTACGACCCCCGCCAGGTCACTCCGAGTGAGGTTTTGATGGAATTGAGCAAGGGTGCGGGGTTCGATTTCCACGTCGAGGCGGCCGGCGCTCCGCACCTGACGGTGCCGGAGATGGAAAAGGCTATGGCCATCAACGGCAAGATGGTGCAGATCGGGCGGGCGGCCCGGCGGGTACCGATGTACCTGGAGACCTTCCAGGTGCGCCGCGCCCAGGCCTTTGGCGCGCAGGGGCACTCGGGTCACGAGACCTTCCCCAACGTTATTCGGATGGTCGCCGCCGGCCGGCTCGACCTCAGCCCCATCATCACCGCGCGCTACAAACTGGACGAGGCCGTGGACGCCATCGCCCGCGCCACCAGGCGGGAGGATGGCAAGATCATGGTGAGGCCAAATTAGAAGGGTACGTTTCATCTCGGTTGGGGAGGAGGGAGCATCCCCTGTGCGACCAGGCAGGCGTGCCTGCCCCCTCTAACTTGTTTGAAACACATCCAAATCATACGTACACTTGACGATTACAGCAGCAATTCCCGTATCATCTCAATAATCCGGGGGAATGTAGGTCGGAATGGTATTCCGACCAGCCGGATTACCAATCCGGCCTACAAATGCCCCAACTTTTTGAGAAGATACCAATTCCCGTTATGGGTGAAAAAGTCAGGTCGTAGCCGCGATTTCGCAATCGCGCAGGGTGCTTTACGTGGGAAAACAGCCGCGATTTCCAAATCGCGGCTACAAAACGGGAATTGCTGCGATTACAGTAGAAATTAGAAGGAGGTGATGATATTCCCGACAAGTTCCCAGGCACGTTGCTAGTTGAGAGTCCAAAACATTCAAATCAAAAAAACAGGAGGAAAAAAGAAATGTCACGTTTCACAAAAGCTATCTCGTTGTTACTGGTGCTCGTTGGTCTGGTCTCGCTCGTAGCCTGCGGCCAGCAAGAGGCGACAGAGGCAACTGAAGCGCCTGCAACAGAAGCAGTTGAAGAACCCCAGGTCACCCAGTCAGGATTGGTCTTTGGCATGTCGGTGCACTCTAATCCTGCCGAGGACGCCTTCTGGGGTGTCGTGGAGAAAGGCGCCCAGGACGCTGCGGCGACCTATGGTATTACGCTCAAATCCGGCGGCAGTGGCGATCCGGTCGAGCAGGCGCAACTGGTGGAGAACTTTATCGCCGATGGCGTGGACGGCATTTTTGTCTCGTTGGCTAACCCGGACGCGCTCAAGGATGCAGTCACCAAGGCCGTGGACGCCGGCATCCCGGTCATCACCATCAACTCTGGCGTGGACGTCTACAAGGAACTGGGAGCGCTCACCCACATCGGCCAGACCGAGTTTGTGGCCGGTCAGGGCGCTGGCGAAAAGTTCAACGCTGCGGGCGCGACCAAGGTGCTCTGCGTCATCCACGAGGAGGGCAACATCGGCCTCGAGGAGCGGTGCGATGGTCTCACCGACACCTTTAACGGTGACGTCGAGCGTTTCAACGTCGCCACGACCGGTGTCCGGGATGTCGCCGGCACAGTAGCGGCCATTCAGAACAAGCTCATTGCGGACGCGGACGTTGACGGAATTTTGACGCTCAACCCAATCATCGCCATCGCGGCCCGCGATGCCATCGCGGCGGAGGGCGGTAGCCAGAAACTGGGTACCTTTGACCTCAGCCCCGACGTCTTGGCGGCGATTGAAGGCGGCGAGATGCTGTTCGCCGTGGACCAGCAGCAGTACCTGCAGGGTTATCTGCCGGTCGTTCTCTTGTACCTCTACAACACTAACTTGAACACCGTCGGTGGTGGCTTGCCGGTACTCACTGGCCCCGGATTTGTGGATCAGAGCAACGCCGCGGCTGTGAAGGATCTCTCCGCTCAAGGAACCCGGTAGGCGAAATAACAGACTGGTGTGGGATGGAACCTCCATCCCGCACCAGTTATCCAGTGGAGTGGATTAGCAATCCGCTCTGCGGCAAGGAGGTTTCTAATGGCAACACAAGCCGTGAGCGACGAGCGACTGGCGAAAGTGGGCCTCGCCAGGAGACTTTTCCAGCAACCTGAAATCGGGGCCGTTATTGGCGCGGCCGTCGTGTGGCTGTTTTTTGCGTTCTTTGCGCCAGAGAACTGGGCTACGTTGAATGGCCTGGCGCGTATCATGGACCCAGCCTCTACATTGGGCATTATGGCGATTGCAGTGGCCCTGCTCATGATCGGTGGTGAATTCGATCTCTCCACCGGGGTCATGACGGGTACGACGGGACTGGTCGCTGGTCTGCTGTCCACTCGGCTGGGCTGGAACTTGTGGCCCGCTATGTTCGTGTCTCTTCTCTTTGCGCTGGCTGTAGGGTACTTTAATGGCCTGATGCGGGTCAAGACGGGCTTGCCCAGTTTTATCGTCACCCTGGCGACCTTCTTTTTCTTGAGAGGAGCTAATGTGGGTACCACCCGTCTGGTGACCGATCAAGTTTACGTCGGCGGCATTGATAAAGCAGCGGGCTTTGCCTCGGCGCGTGCCTTTTTCAACACCGGCATCACATTGTTCGGCATCGAGTGGAGGAGTGCGATTATTTGGTGGGTTGTGCTCGTGATCATCGCCAGTTGGATTTTGCTGCGCACCAGGTACGGAAGTTGGATTTTCGCCGTTGGTGGTGATGCTGAAGCGGCCCGCAAAGTGGGCGTGCCGTCCGCGCGGGTCAAGATCGGGCTGTTCATGGCGACAGCCGCTGCCGCCTGGCTGGTGGGCATGATGAATGTTGTGCGGCTGCGCTCGGCCGTCGCCAGCCAGGGCATTGGCCAAGAGTTCATCTACATGATCGCGGCGAGCATCGGCGGCTGCCTGATGACCGGTGGCTATGGCTCGGTGATCGGTGCCTCAATCGGCGCCTTTATCTTTGGTATGGCGCAGGTCGGGATCGTGTTCGCCGGATGGGATACCGACTGGTTCTACTCGTTCCTGGGCATCATGCTCCTGGTCGCTGTGCTGGTCAATAACTATACCCGCAAGCGAGCGACAGAGATGAGCGTTGCCGCGGCCAAGTCCCGGACGGAAGGAGAGTGAGACGATGGCAGAACCAATTCTACAAGTACAAAATGTGACCAAGATGTTTGGTAGCGTCATCGCGTTGAGCGATGTGTCGGCCCGTGTCTACCCGGGCGAGGTCACCTGCCTCCTGGGGGATAACGGCGCCGGCAAGTCCACCCTGATCAAAATCTTGTGCGGCTTTCACCAGCCCACAGAGGGTGACTATTACTTTGAAGGGCAGAAAG
>CAYQTW010000169.1:0-7366 GCA_964420485.1 uncultured Anaerolineales bacterium | reverse complement strand
CCACACCACGATGTCACCCCCGGCCACTATTTCCGCCCCAGGGTTGACGTCGCCGATGACCACGATGTGGCCCGGGTGACGCAGGCTCTGTCCAGAACGGAGCGTGCGCCGCACCACCATGCCCTCGATGACCGATTCCTGGCCCTCTTCGGCCATCGTTTCCGGCACGCGCGGGGGAGGCAGGCCCAGGCTGATCACCAACCCCAACTCTTGCGCAGCCGCCTCCGTGGCCGGGTTCGTACTGACCAGCGCCCACAACTCGACCTGGTGACGGGCGAACAGCGCCCGCGCCCGATCAATCTCGGAGCAATCCAGTGCCAGCCCCCTGACGTCGAGGGCGACACGACCGCCGCGAAAGAAAGCCGGGTTAGCGCCGAGACGCGCCTTCAACGCACCCAGTCCGGCGTCCCAGTCCCCCTCCCTCAGCGTGACGAGCAATCCCTGGCGGATGCCTTTGATAATAATTGTATCTTGACTCACACGTTCCCTCTTTGGCGCCCTTCGCCGCTGGCCAACCCCGGCGACAAAGGAAATCTCATGGTTTTTTTCTCTCCAGACTAACTGAGAGCAATCAAGACTTCCCCCGGTTGCACCAACCTGGGCAGCACAGCCTCGCAAAAAGGCGGTGAAAGGTTCACTGCCATCGCCCTCAACTTTTCCTCAAGCACCGGCTCATTGGCTTTCAAGTTGTTGATGAAAGATTGGTCAAGAGTGATAATGACTTTTACGCCGAGAATCTGGCCTGCCTCATCGGTGCCAAAGGTACCCAGGCTCAACACCTTGGCGTCCTCGCCAGTGAAACCGTATCCACGCAAGCGCCTGGCCCAGCGCTTAAAGTATCTGGTAGGTTCCATCGGCTCTACTGAAGTGAGAAAGACCTGCATCTCTTGATAGGCAGAGAATACGCGCAAGATGTTGACCGTCTCAATGGAGATAAAGAGGCGATGTCCCACTTGTCTGAGTCGGCGCCAAAGGGCGATAACCAGGGCTTCCTCATCGCTCAATGCGTCGGGGTGACTCAATCCTTCGATGATCCTACGAGCAATGTTCTTGTCAAGCAGACACATGGGCCTCGGGTTTGACATCCCGCTCCTCGAAATCGTCTATTTCCATAGAATGTATATCTTCCCAAGTCTCTGCGCGCCCCCTATCAGACAGGCTGAAATACTCGCCCACCGTCAACCCTCCCAGGAAGGGATCGCCATCTCGCATAGGACGGTACTCGTCACCCAATTGCGCCATTTCTTGTAGGAGATATGCTTTCAGTTCCGCCTTGTCTATCATTGGCTCCCGTCTCCTCACAAGGAAACGTCGCAGCATAGGGACCAGATTGACTAACTGGGTCAGTTCCTCGTGACTCAGTTGCCGCACCATATCGGCCGTCTGCCTGGTTCGCTGTGTCGGCGACCTCATCGCTGCTTCTGGCATCATATTCCTCACCTCCTCACACTCGTCACTATTGTACTGCCTTCTCGCCTCTCTGTCAAAACACCGCGCCCACTTTAATCGCCAACGTCAAACTCGCCCACAACGAACGAGTCTCCAATAGGCTGCCCCTCTACATTCACGATTGGCAAACGGCGCATCGTCGCCACCAGGTACCAGCCGACCTCGACCCGATAGTGGCCGGGCGGAGCGTCGGGGGCCAATCGCACCTCGTAGAGATCGGTCACTTGCTCGCCAGGCGTCCACCGGCTGGTGGGGTAACTGCCCTGCACCGGCCACGCATCAACCTGCCCGTGCAGCCGCCCGTCAGGCCCCACCAGATGCACAAATACGGTATAGTCCTCGTCCATCGCCCGCAGCGCCCGCCACTGCAAGGCCACGGGAACGGTCTCGCCCGGCTGGGCATCATCTCGACCAACTTGAGCGTCCAGCAAGAGCACCACGTCAGCCAAGTTCGCCCGTCCTTCCTGCGCCGGCGTCACCTTGACCGTGGCCAGCGGGCAATCGCCGGCCGGCGGAGCCAGCCAGCCACAGCGGACGGTCTCGCCCACGAGACCCACGCGCAGCGTGTAATCGCCGGGGATCTGAGGCGCGGTGATGGCGTGACGGCTACGCAGCATCCCGGCGGTGAGGGGATCGGATGCCGGGGCCGCCCCGACCTCCCGCCCATCCGCTGCCACCCAGGCCAGACGCACTTGCTCGCCTGTCTCGACCCCGCGCCAGGATAGATCGGCCACTCAGGGCGCACCGGCGGCAACCTCCTCGGCCAGATTGTAACCCGTCAACCACGCGCCGCCGGCAAAGCAGTAACGCCGCGCGTGCGGCAGAGGAGGCAGAGGCCCTAATGGCGGGGGAACCTCCAACGTCTCCAGGGCCAGCCAGACCGTCGCCCCGCCGTCCACTTCTTCGACAGGCCCTTCGACAGGCTCAGGGCGTGGCTCAGGACACCGTCCCAGGCCCACGTCACTGAAGGGAGGAAACAGCCCCACCTCCAATTCGTACTCCCCCGGTGGCAGATGAGGGGGGAACGACACCTCGTGGTAGTCGGACACCACCGCGCCCACGGGCCAGGCATTGGTCGGGTACAGCCCGCCCACCGGCCGCGTTCCCTCACTCTCCCAACGCACCTGCCCCTCGGCGTCTACCAGACGCAGATAGACGACGAAATCGCCGTCCACGCGCGCCTCGGCCTGCCAGTAGAGCGTCAGGTGATATAGTGCCCGCCCCAGCGGATCGGCGCTCGCCTCGACGTCCAGCAGCCGGATCGTTTCGCCGAAGCGCACGCCCGCCCCATCAGAAACCTGGTTTTTGGCAAAAGCCAGGTTTCTCGCCTCCACCAACGGCCCCAACGAGCGCAGGTGCAGTCCCTCCAGGTGCGGCAGGTAACGCGCCAGGTAGACCGTCTGCCCCATCCCCAGGCGCGCCGCCAGTTCCGCCTGGTAGAGTTCCTCGCTGCCCAGCAAGATCAAGTCGAGGTCAGGCCGCACCCCCTCGATCTGTTGCAAGTAGTACAGCGGGGCGAATTTCCCTGGGTCGGCCAGCACCGCGCTATCCAACGCCAGCGGCAGGCTCAACACGTATTGGCCCCAGGCGTAGCCGCCTCGGTTGTGGCTCTGGTCCACCAGGGGAAGGTTTAGCCAGATACGACTAAAGCAATGAACAATGAACAATGAGGCAATGAACAATGACAAACATCTAACCTGCGCAATAGTCGAGAAAAGATCAATGAGGTAGGCGATGCCGGCGCCGATCCACAAGGCCAGGATCAGGTGGGCGGGGAGCAGAAAGACGGAGATGTCGGGAACGTAATAGTCGAGGCCGTAGAGAACAAAGGCCAGGAAGGTCACGCCGGTCAGCGCCAGCGTCCGCCGGTGACGAACCGCCAACCTCACCACTCCCACTGGCGCCAGCCCCAGCCCGATCCAGCCGAAAGGCTCGCGCAGTAGCCGCCCAACTATGCCCCAGCGGACGGGATCGCGCCAGCCGTCGAGCCGCAGCGCCCCGTGGAATTGGCCGCCGCTGATGTAGACGAAAAAGTCGCGTGGGCTCATCCATTCGCCCTGGTTCAGCGCCGGCCAGCGCAGCGGGATGAACAGGTAGACCGACAGGCCCAGGAGCAAAAGACCCCCGGCGACCAGCCAGTCCTTGAGGGACAGCCGGGGCCGATCCCACAAAAGGGCCAGCGCCACGGCGGGCAAAAGCAGCGCCGTCGTCAGATGATTGGTGAGGCTCAGGCCGACCAGGAAGAACGTCGCTTGCCAGCGGCGCGCCTCGGGCCGGCCCAGCAGGAGCCACAAAATGATCGCCACGAGCAAGTTATGTAGGGCGTAGACTTCGGCGACGATGGCCTGGGACCAAAAGGTGAACGAGAAGGCCAAAGCCAGCGCGGCCAGCAAGGCCGGCAGCCACCGTCCGGTCAAGCGCAGTATGATGGCGTAGAGCACCAACACCGCAGCAGTGGCAAAGACGGCCGAGGCCAGATTCACGCGCCAGGCCACGTTCCCCAACGGGAGTAGAGTGAACAACTTGCCCAGGAGAACGTAGAGCGGGTAGCCGGTGGGGTGTGCCACCCGCAGGAGGGGGACGACGACCTGGAACTCGAAAGTATCGGCCACGCCGACGGAGAGGAGAAGCGTGCGCAGGTAGAGCGCAAACGTCACCAGGCCCAGGACGGCAGGCGGCAGCCACCGCGCCCGGTCTTCCCACGCCAGTAACAGCACCAGCACGGCCCCGCCGACGAGTAACACGCAGCCAGCCAGGGGGGATGGGACGATACCGGTGACGTAAGGCAAGGGTAAGGTTAAGGGTAAGGTGGGTGTGGGAGCGCGGGGGCGTGAGAACAGCCATAAGGCCAGGGCTATTGCAGCACAGGCGACAGATACCCCGGCAACGGCCAAGGGAGAGACGTAGAGCAGTGAGCAGAAACCCACTTCTGCCAACAAGCGGGCTAGGCCCAGTCCCCAGATCGCACCCGCCCCGCCCGCCCCTGCTGCACGCAAGAGGTCATTCAGTTGTAACCTCAACCTCACCCTCACCCTCAGCCTCACCGAGGCCAAAGTAGTATTCCAAAATATCGTGTGCCACCGGCACCGCCACCACCGATCCCTCACCGCCGTTGTACAGAAAAACGATGACGGAGACTTGCGGCTCTTCCACCGGCGCATAAGCGGCGAACCATGCGTGTTCCGGCTGCTCATACCCGACGCCGCACATGATGTCGTCGCAGAACTGGGCCGTGCCGGTCTTGCCGGCAATGCTCAACCCCTCAATTTGCCCCCGTTTGGCCGCCGTGCCGTAGGTCATCGCTCCCTCCATCCCCTGCTGGACCAACGACAAATTCTCCTGGCTGATGGGCAGCGTGCGAATGATCTCGGGATCGAAAGGCCGCGTCACGACTCCCTGGGCATCGGTGACGTGGTGCACGATGCGCGGGCGGTAGAGCGTGCCGCCGTTGGCGATGGCGTTGACGGCGTTGAGCATTTGCAGCGGCGTGACGGCAAGATAACCCTGTCCAATAGCCAGGTTATACGTGTCGCCGGTGGACCAGGATTCGCCCACCGTGAGCCGCTTCCAGTCCGCCGTGGGCACCAGGCCATCAGCCTCGGCCGGCAACTCTACCCCGGTCGCTTTCCCAAATCCGAACAACTCGGCATAGTGGGCAATGCGGGCCACGCCCAGCCCACCAAAGTCAGCCTCCTCGAAGCCACCGCCGATCTTGTAAAAGAAAATGTCGCACGAGTGGGCAATGCCCCCCACCACGTCCAGCCAGCCGTGGCCCGCCTTGTTCCAGCAATAAAAAGGCTGGGCCAGGCCAGGGTCGTTGGGATAATACTTGTTGGGTATAACAATCTTGCCGGGGCAGTTCAAGCGCGTGTAGGGCGTCAGCACCTCCTCCTGGAGAGCGCCCGCCGCCACCACGATCTTGAACACCGATCCAGGCGGCAAACGATCCGAGATGGCGTGGTTCATCAGTGGCCGGTGAACATTTTCGAAACTCTGCCAATCACGGTCAGAGATACCCCGGGTAAAGACGTTGTTATCGTAGGTCGGCAGACTGACCATTGCCAGGATCTCGCCCGTTTGCGGGTTCATCACGATCGCCACCCCGCGCGGCGAATTCACGTCAGGGTGTTCCATCTTGCTCCGCAGTGTTTCCTCAACGAACTGCTGCAAGTCGAGATCGAGCGTCAGATGAACATTGTTGCCCGGCACAGGCGCGGCTTGCTCCTCAATCACGCGGGTCACCCGGCCCATCACGTCCTCTTCTACGATCAGCCGGCCTTTCTGCCCCCGTAACGTGTCCTCGTAAGTCGCCTCGACGCCGGCGCGGCCGATGCGGTCCGTGGCCGAATCGTAGCCCAGGGCAATGTACTCGTCTTCGCGTTCCTCTGGAATGGGAAGCAGGTATCCCATAATCTGCGACACCAGCGAGCCGTAAGGATAATCACGCACCGATTCTTCCTCGACCACCACGCCGGGCAGCATCATCGCCTCCTGTTTCAACAGTAATGCCATATCCCGCTCTATCCCTGACTGGATCGTCAACGGGTTATAACTGACTGTGTAGGTAAAAGGTACGATCTCGCGCAGGCTCTTGCCCTCATCCCCACGCACGTTGGCCGCGCTGCTGTAGGGCATGTCGAGCAGCATGGCCAGGCGAATGAGCACATCCTCAACCTCGTGCTCGTCATCGGGCAGATAGGCGGTGACGACGGTGACATTGAAACTGGGGACGTTGCGCACCAGCGGCGTGCCACCGCTGTCGTAGACGATACCCCGGGCAGCGGGAACGATGACCGTGCTCAATCGCTGCCGCTCCGCCCAGGTGCGGTAGTCTGCGCCCTGCACGAATTGCAGATTCCACAACCGAAAACCGAAAACGCCAAATATGCCCAAGATCAGCAGACCGAACGCAATGACTCTTGGTGCTCCTACGATTGCCTCCCAGCGCACCTGCCATTGACTCTGAGCAGCCCGTTCCCGTTGTGGTGCTCCGTGCGGCTTCATAACACAAATCTCTCCCGCCGGGTTCTCCGCTCCAGCCAGGTCAGCGGTTGCCAGACGAACGGGACCAGGCTCACGTTGAGCAACGCCGACGGCCCAATCACCCGCGTCAGCGCAAACCTCCAATCAACCGCATATCCCATCAAAGTCAGAATGAACAACAAAGTCAGATGGTAAACTACGACGCCGAGAAACGCCAGGAGCAAAAGACTTATCAGTGGCGAACCGAGTACGGGCGCGGTTACCGCGCCCCTACCCCACGGTCGCCCGGCCAGGAAAGCCACCGCCACCAGAGCCAGCGAGATCGCCCCCAACGGCCCCCCGGAGAGTAGATCGAGGATCAACCCACCGATAAAAGCCCACAGCAGTCCCTCCTCTACGTTGCGCACCATGGCCCACGCCAGCACGACCAGCAACATCAGGTCGGGTCGCGCCCCCCACAGGTTCACCCGCGACAGCAGGACGCTCTGGAGCAAGGCTACACTGGTCAGAAGAGGGAGGGTCAGATAGGGGTTTATGGCATACCTCCTGGCGCGAAAGGTAGGGGCACGGTGACCGCGCCCCTACGGCTCCTCGGGCGGCGGCTCTTCGGGAGGACGTGGCTCGAACGCGGTGATCACCAACACCTGTTCCAGCCGCGCAAAGTCCACCGCCGGCCGCACGATAGCAGTCTGAAACAGCGCATAGTCCATCTGTTGCACCTCTGTGACCTGGCCGATGACCAATCCTTTGGGCACAAAGCCGCCCAGCCCGGAAGTCAGTACAATGTCTCCGACAGTGATGTTCTCCTCCTGCGGGATCAACTCCATCAGCAATGTGTCATCGGGCTGCCCCACGACCAGGCCGGTGACGCGAGAGGTCTGAAGGAGAGCAGCGATGGCGCTATCGAGATCAGTGAGAAGTCGCACTTGAGCCG
>CAYQTW010000168.1:0-7375 GCA_964420485.1 uncultured Anaerolineales bacterium | reverse complement strand
AGTGCCTCATAAAACCTGGCAGGTCTGGTTCTCATTTCTTAACTTGATGACATTGGGCGAGTGACTCATCCGTTCCATTCGTTCCATCCGTTGACTCCGTTTCAGCCCGCGAGTGAATACGAGGGCTTGCCAAATCCGTGTCTTTGTGTTATCATAACGCCCGTTGCGCGCCTATAGGTGGGCTTTCCGCTTCTGGCCCCGGAGTCCAGGAGCAATCCCGTGGAAAGGAGGTATACCGTCCAGTGCGCAGTTATGAGTTAATTTTTATCGTTCACCCAGACGTGAACGAAGATGACATGACCGCTGTCGTCGAAAAGGTCGAGGGCCTAGTCGAACGCAACAGTGGTAAGGTCGTACGAACCGAGTCCTGGGGGTTGCGTCGGCTGGCCTATCCCATTCAGAAACGATGGGAAGGCCAGTATGTGTTTATGCAACTTGAACTGGAATCTCAAGGCGTGGCCGGGCTGGAGCGCGATCTTGGGCTGACCGAGCAGATCATGCGTCACCTGATCGTGCGCGTCGAAGAACCCAAGTTGCCCAAAGAGACAGTTGCCGAGTGATGTACGTAGACCGTGGGGAGTGAGGGGGTATGGCCAGGGGCTTGAACAAGGTAATGATCATTGGTAACGTGGAGCGTGATCCAGAGATGCGTTACATGCCCAATGGGCGGCCAGTGACATCGTTCAGCGTTGCCACCTCACGCAGTTGGACGAACTCGGGAGGCGAGCGTCGCGAAGAGACAGAATGGTTTAACGTGGTGGCGTGGGGTGGCCTGGCCGAGATTTGCAAGCAACATCTTGGCAAGGGACGGCAGGTATATGTTGAAGGGCGCTTGCAAACCCGCAGTTGGGAGGATCAGGAAGGGAGAAAACGCTTCCGCACCGAGTTGGTTGCCAACGAGATGATCCTGTTGGGTGACCGGCGCAGTGCTCACCCGGAGGCGGACTAGGAGGTTAGATTTTGGCACAACAAGGAAAACGTGGACGTAGAGGGACGCAGAGCCAGCAGCGCAGACGGCGCAAGTTTGTCAAGCGTCACAAGGAATGTGTTTTCTGCAAGGACAAGGCTACCCACATTGATTACAAGCAGGCGAATGCGCTGCGGAGGTTTCTGACCGACCGTGGCAAGATCCGGCCACGGCGGCAGACGGGAACGTGCGCCAAGCATCAACGTCAACTGGCGTTGGCAATAAAGCGTGCTCGTCATCTAGCGTTGTTGCCGTTCGTGGTGGAGACTGCTCGCGTTGGCCGTTAATAGTTAGCCATCAGCCACTAACGGCTGATGGCCATGATGAGAGGATGGAATGGCAAAAAAGGCCAAAAAGCATGTGCTGCCAAAGGAACTGACGCGCAAGCAGCAATCCCACATAGAGCGAGAAATGCGTACCAAAAAGTTCCTCTTGTGGGGCGTGGCTGCCGTGGGAGTTGCGATTGTGGGCATCCTGGTCTACGGCCTCATCGTCGAAAAAGTCATCAAGGCCCGCGCCCCGGTCGCCAGCGTGGGAGATATCCCTATCACGATGGCCGAATTAGAGGCCCGGACACGCTTTATGCGGATGCAGATGCAAACTGAACTTCAGTACTGGGTCAGCCAGCAACAGGCTCTCGACCCGACGGATCCGAACACACAGTTCTATCTGGAGTATATCCAGGGGAACATCCGCGACTTGCAAACCCAGTTATCGCCAGAGAACGCCCCAGTCATTGAGGAGCAGACTCTCGATCAGTTGATTCAGGAAGAGTTGGTGCGTCAGGAGGCGGAGCACCGTGGTATCACAGTTGCGTCGGAGGAAGTACAGCAGGAGATCGAGCAGTTCTTTGGCTATGATCGGAATCCCGCCACCCCCCCGCCAGTGCCTAGCCCTATCCCTCCCTTGACGCCGACAGAATCGTTCACCCCCGTGCCCACGGACGTTCCACTCCCGACACCAACTCTGATTACCGAGGAAGAGTTCCGCCAATCGTACACCAATTATCTGGAACAATCCCTGAAACCACTGGATATCTCGGAGAAACAATTCCGTTCCTGGGTCGAGGCGTCACTATTGATCGAGAAATTGCGAGAAGAAATGGAGGCCCAAGTCCCCGCTACTGCCGATCAGGTCAATCTGCGCACCATGAGTGTGGATAGCGAAGAGCGGGCGAATGAACTGGTGGCCCGCTTGGATGCCGGGGAAGACTTTCAGACGTTGGCGGATGAGTTGGAGGCGGATGAAGATGTCGCTGGACACAGCGTCGAGTTAGGTTGGCTCCCCCGGAGCATACTGGAACAAAATCTGGGGCCAGAGTTGACCGACCTGGCGTTCAGTTTGGAGGTGGGGGAACACAGTCAGCCGGTGTTGGAAGAGGGTGGTACGTGGTATACTATTGTCCAGGTAGTGGGCCACGAAGAGCGTGAATTAGAACCGTTTGCGCGGCAGCAACTGGGGGCCGATGCGTTTCAGGAGTGGCTGGATGCTCAACAGGTTCTGGTGGAGCGTTTGACGTATGCCGAGCGTGTGCCAACGGAACCGTAACCATACCCCCGCAGAATAGATTTGACGGCCCGGTCTTTGCCAGAGACCGGGCTGTATTTGTTTACTGCCTCGTTAGTTGGTGCAGCAGATGAGCAGCGGATAAACGGATGAGGACATCAGAGCCGAGGCTATCCGCTTATCTGTTTCTCATCTGCTGCTCCGGTAAACAAATACACCGGGCTTTTTTGTTTTACCCCGTATGCCGCTGGGCCTCGAACACGTTGGGCAACTGCTTGATCTTGGTCAGCACACGGCTGAGCTGGGTGATGTTGTTGACTTCAATAGTGATGTATAACGTGACGATGTTTTTTTTCCGGCCAACGTTGATGGCCGACACGTTAATGTTCTCAACGCCGATAATGCCAGAGATTTCGTGAAGCAGCCTGGTGCGGTCAAAGGCCTCTATGCGAATCGCGACCGGGACGGTTTGCAGTCGAGTGCCCCAATTGACCTCTATCAGTCGCTCTGTATTTCTCAGGCGCAGGATGTTGGGACAGTCGCGGCGATGGATAGTGACACCATGGCCGCGGGTGACGTAGCCGATGATTGCATCCCCCGGCAGTGGATGGCAGCAATGAGCCAGCCGGGTTAGTAGGCCACCGGTACCTTGTACCTGGATGCCCTCGATGGTCTGCACAGGGGGAAGGGGCGTGGGGAGCAGTTTTTCTTCTGCCCGGGATTGTGTCTCGGCGATTTTACTGGCGATCTGCTGGCTGTTAATGTCCCCAAAGCCGACGGCGGCGTGAAAGTCGTCGGGTTTTTCATAGTTAAAGAACCTGGCGACCGGTTCGTGGCCGAGTTGTTCCACCCCCAGACGCTTCAGTTCGCGCTCGACGATCTCACGTCCCTGAACAATGTTCTGTTCCCGGTCCTGGCGGCGGAACCACTGGCGGATTTTGGAGCGAGCGCGAGAGGTCTTGACGTAGCCCAATGCCGGATTGAGCCAGTCACGGCTAGGCGCGGCACGCTTGCTAGTGACGACCTCTACTCGATCCCCGGTGTGCAATTGATAGTCTAGCGCGACCCAGGTGTCGTTGATCTTGGCGCCCCGACAGCGATGGCCGATCTCGGTATGCACATAGTAGGCAAAGTCAATCGGCGTTGCGCCCACCGGTAGATCAATCAGTTTGCCCTTGGGGGTAAAGGCATAGACTCGATCCTGGAAAACGTCTGTCTTCATCGTGTCCACGAACTCGCCGGCGTCAGTGACCTCTTGGCGCCATTCCATGAGCGAACGCAACCAGGCAATCTTGGCCTCGAAGGCCTGATCCCGCTTACCCCCCTCCTTGTAGCGCCAGTGGGCGGCAACACCGTACTCTGCCAGGCGATGCATCTCCCACGTGCGGATCTGTACCTCCAGCGTCTTGCCGTCGTCGCCGACGATGGCTGTGTGCAGGCTCTGGTACAAATTGTCCTTGGGGGTGGCAATATAGTCGTCGAATTCGCCGGGGATGGGCTTCCACAACCCATGCACGATGCCCAGGATATGGTAACAATCGGCGACGGTCTGGGTGATGACGCGGAGACCGCGAACGTCATAGACATGGGCAAAGGGCACGCTCTTGCGTTGCATCTTGCGGTAGATGCTGTAGATGTGCTTGGGCCGGCCGGAAATCTTGGCCTCTACGTTTTCCTCGGCCAGTTTTCGCTTCAGAGTCTCGGCGTGGCGCTGGATGCTGGCCTCGCGCTCTGGACGGCGTTCTTCGATGAGGGACGCGATCTCGGCATAAGTCACGGGATCAAGGTAACGCAGGCTCAGATCCTCCAGTTCCCATTTCCATTGCCACACGCCCAGCCGGTTGGCCAGGGGAGCAAAGATTTCCAACGTCTCACGGGCAAATGACTGGCGGCGTTTTTCTGAGAGGGGATCGAGCGTGCGCATGTTGTGCAGGCGGTCGGCTAATTTGATGATCACGACGCGGACGTCCTCCGCCATAGCGATAAACATCTTGCGCAAGCTCTCAGACTCTTGCTCGCCACGCAACCCCTCGCTCTTTTGGCTAAAGCGGTCAATCTGCTCCAGTTTAGTCACGCCATCCACCAGGCTTGCCACGCGGAGGCCGAATTCTTGGGTCAACTGTTTCAGGTCAACGCCGCAATCCTCGATCACGTCGTGCAGCAGGCCAGCGGCGATGGTGTCTGGGTCCATCCTCATATCGGCCAGCAGGAGGGCCACGGCCAGCGGGTGTTGAATGTAGGGTTCACCGGACTTGCGCGTCTGGCCGGCGTGGGCTTGTTCGGCTACGGCATAAGCGCGTTGGACGAGTGCCCGTGCGCCGTTGGCCCGTTCGCCGGGGGGGATGTGTTCCAATAGGTCTGAAATGTCGAGTGTCCGCTGTTTGCTCATATCTTCAGGAGGTTCCGTAGTAGCGACTTTAGTCGCTCAATCCTCGCGGTGGACGACTAAAGTCGTCACTACAAACTGTACGAACTGACTGCCCGTGTTCAGTCAGTATAGTCCAGTTGGCGGATTTGTCAACGGTATGTTACAATTCACACTGTCATGTCTATCCGCCGGCTGCTGGCCGTTGCCCGCAAAGAATTCCGCCACATCACCCGCGACGCGCGCACCTTTTTCCTCGTCACTGTTGCGCCGGCCTTTTTGCTGGTTACTTTCTCCTACGTCTTTGCCGTGGACGTGGAACGGGTGGACATTGCCATCCGTGACCTAGATCGCACCCCGCTCTCGCGGGCTTTTCTCGCCAGCCTCACCGCCGACGGGGATTTTGTCGTCGTGGCCTACGTAGAGCGCGAGGAGGAGATTGAGCCCCTGTTCGCCCGTGACATCGCTGACCTGGTGCTGGTCGTCCCCCACGGCTTTGCCGATGCAGTGCTGCGTGGCGGCCCAACCGAGGTGCAGTGCGTCGCCGATGGTGCAGACGCCATCACCGCCAGCCAGACCATCGGCCTCCTGGAGAGCCGCGTGGACGCCTTTGCCGCCGGCTTGCGCCCAGGTATCACGGGGAGCGGTCTCGACGTCAGCGACCGCGCCTGGTACAACGAGACGTTCAAATCGCTGGTCAGCATGGTGCCCGGTATGATGGCCATCATCCTCTGTATGCCCGCACTGGCGTTGGCGCTGGCGCTGACCCGCGAGAAGGAGACCGGCTCTTTCGAGGGCCTCATCGCCACGCCGGTGCGCGGCGCCGAGTACCTGGTCGGCAAATGGCTGGCCTACGAGATCAGCGGTATGGTGAGCGTCATTCTGGCCTATCTGGTCGCCACACTCTGGTTTCGCGTTCCCTTCCGGGGCAATTTCCTCGCCTTTCTCCTCCTGGCCGCCGATTATCTGGTCGCCAGTATGGGCGTCAGTCTGATGGTGGCCAACTTTTGCCGCAATCAGCAGACCGCGACGTTTCTCATTCTGATGGTCTTTTTCGTGCCCAGTTTTTTCATCGCCGGCCTTGTTATCCCCGTCGCCAATGAGCCCATCGCCCGGGCCGCTGCCTACGCCCTGCCGACCACCCACTTTATCACTATCTGCCGCAGCGTATTCTTAAAAGGGCTGGGCCCAGCCGCCCTGTGGAAGCCAGCCTTCATCCTCCTGGGAACCGGGATCGTTTCCCAGGCGATCAGCCTGGCGCTGTTCAAAAAGAAACTCGTCTGAGCTCCCCTTGTTCATTGGTCATTGCCCATGCGCATCTGGAACCTGGTGCTAAAAGAGTTTATCCAATTCCGCCGCGATTGGTTGATGACGGTCTTTATCGTCACGCTGCCCGTCCTGCAACTGGTTCTGCTGGCCCAGGCCACCGGTTCCCGCATCTCTGACCTGAGCGTGGCCGTGCTCGATCACGACAGTTCCAGCGCCAGCCGTCGTATGATCACCGCGCTCGACAACAGGCGCGAGTTGGCCGTCTATGTACGGGCGCGGTCACCGCGCCCCTACCCGGCGACCCTGGCGGACACCCACCGGCTCCTCGATCAGGGAAAAGTCACACTCGTCGTCATCATCCCCGCTGGCTTTGCTGCTGACTTGGCCGATCCTTCGCGGACGCCGCAGGTGCAACTCATCGCCGATGCCAGCAGCAGCATCCCGGCGCTCGTCGCCAGCAGCGCCGCTCGTGGGGCTGTCGCTGCCTTTGCCAGAGAAACCTGGTTTTCCGGAAAAAACCAGGTTTCTACCATTGACCTGCGCACGACAGTGCGCTTCAACCCGACGTTCAACCACAAGTTCTTTACCGTGCCGGCGCAGGTGGGCTTTATCGTCTACCAGGTGACACTGACCGTCGCCTCCATCGGGCTGGCCCGCGAGCGGGAACTGGGCACGCTGGAGCAATTGATGGTGGTGCCGTTGCGCCGCATCGAGTTGGTCATTGGCAAAGCCATCCCGGCCATGGTCATCGGGGCGCTGAACTTTCTACTTATGCTGGCCGTCGCCGTCTGGAGTTTTCACGTGCCAATGCACGGCTCCCTGCCGTTGCTCTTCGCGCTGACACTGCTGTTCATCGTCGCCGAGATTGGTTATGGCATCTTTATCTCTAGCATCGCCCGCACCCAGCAGCAGGCCATCCTGTTCGTCTTTGTCCTGGCGATGGTGGACATGACCTTTTCCGGCTACCTGGTGCGGGTCAAGAACCTGCCCATCGCGCTACGGGCTATCGCGCAGGTGGTGCCTTTCAGTCATTACCTGACCATCATTCGGGGGGTGATGCTAAAGGGGGCGGGGTTGGACGCGCTCTGGCCCCACGCGGCGGCAATGCTGCTGATGGGGCTACTGGTCACCGCCGTCGCCGTCCGCAATCTGAATCGCAGCCTGGACTAGGGCAGGGATGTGGCTCTGTTGGCACGGATTCCATTCCGCGTACCAATCTGCGGATCACGCGCTATGGAAAGCGCGACTACATCCAGCTGTGGCTCTGT
>CAYQTW010000167.1:0-7438 GCA_964420485.1 uncultured Anaerolineales bacterium | reverse complement strand
CGAATCTGGCTCACAAAAGCTCTGGCGGAAACCTGGCAGGTCTTTACAATCCTTGTGACAATTGCGTCTCGACCGAATGTTTGAACCTGCAAATACTGCCAATCGTAACCTGCAGGAGGGTGAGTAGTAACCTCTGCGTTAAAAGAGGCAACTTTTCCTCTCCGAAGAAAGCGAGGCGTGACGTGGATACAAAGCACAACGTGCTCATCATAGACGACGACCCCAATCTCAGAAAGACTCTCTCTGACATCCTTGGAGTCAAGGGATATGCACCCGTAGCCGTTGCCACGGGACAGGCGGCCCTGGATTGGATCGAGGAAGAGATACCCGCTGTAGCCCTGATTGATCTCAGGTTGGAGGATATGTCTGGCCTGAGGGTGGTAGAGGAGATCAAGAAGCATTCCCCTGCCACCGAGTGCATCGTGCTCACCGGGTATGCCTCTCAGGAATCAGCCATCAAGGCAGTGAACCTGGGGGCCTATTCCTACATGCAGAAACCCTACGACGTGGAGCAACTTTTGGTGACCATCCGCAGGGCGATTGAAAAACGGGAGGCGGCGGAGGCGCTGCGACGGCGCAACCGTGAACTGACGCTGCTCAACCAGGCATCACAGGCACTCACCGCCACGCTCGACCTGGACCAGGTGTTCGTCATCGTCTTGGAAGAGGCACGCCGTTTGCTGAATGTGGTTGCCTCCTCAATCTGGTTGATCGAGCCAGAGACGGGCGAACTGGTCTGCCAGCACTCTACTGGCCCTAAAAGCGAGATCGTGCGCGGCTGGCGGTTGGCGCCGGGAGAGGGCCTTGTTGGCTGGGTGGCTGGTAGCGGCGAGAGCCTGATTGTGCCGGATGCGCAGGCCGACGAGCGCCACTTTAGGGGCGTAAATCAGCGCACTGGGCTGGCGCTACGCTCTATCCTCAGCGTGCCGCTGAGGATCAAAGAGAGTGTGATTGGCGTGTTCCAGGCGGTGGATACAGAGATAGACCGCTTTGTCCAAACAGACCTGATGGTGCTAGAGATGTTAGCCGCGACTGCGGCCATTGCTATTGAGAACGCTGAATTGTATCAAGAACTGCACGACCATGCCGAGCGGTTGGAGCAACGGGTACAGGAGCGCACCGCCCAACTCGAGGCCCAATACGCCCGCCTGGACGCGATTCTGCGCAATGCCACCGATGGTATCGTCGTCATTGACGCCGAGGGAAAGATTATCCAGGCTAACCCCATTGCCCAGACGTGGCTCACCCAGACCCTCTCGCCGGAGGAAGCGGCCTTGTTGCGAGAGACGGTGCATGACTTGGCGCGGCGGGCGGAGGAGCAGCCAGAGGCGATGTTGGAACTGACTGGGCTAGACCTGCAACTGAACGTGGCATCCATCTCGGAGGCGGGGCTAGAGGAAGCGGTGGCGGTGGTGGACATCCACGATGCCAGTCATCTCAAGGCGCTGGACCGGATGAAATCCCACTTTATCTCCAATATCTCGCACGAATTCCGCACTCCCATCGCGACCATCAAGTTGTACACGACGCTGATCCGACGGCATCCGGAAAAGTGGGCCAAGTATCTGGACGCGATGGAGCAGGAGACGGAACGATTGATGGGTCTGGTGGAAGACATCCTGCAGATTTCGCACATAGACGCCGGGCGGTTGGCGCTAAAGCCCCGGCCGACCGCGCTCAATGAATTAACCGAGGAGGCCTTTGCCGGCCACCAGGTACTGGCCCATGACAAAGATCTGACGTTAGAGTACCACCCGGCGGAGCCAGGGCCGGTGGCGCTGATTGACCCACAGCAAATGATGCAGGTGCTAAACAATCTGGTGCGAAATGCGATTCAGTACACGCCGGAAGGTGGGAGGGTGACGATCTCTACCGGCAAGGAGGAGGCGGAGGGACGGGTGTGGGCCGTGCTGGCGGTGGCGGACACGGGGATAGGCATCTCAGGGAAAGATCTGCCGCACATCTTTGAGCGGTTCTTCCGGGGCGAGAAACCTCAGTTGATGCAGATACCGGGAACCGGCTTGGGGTTGGCGATCGTCAAAGAGATCGTGGAATTGCACGGGGGGCGGGTGATGGTGGAGAGCCAGGTGGATGTAGGTAGCACTTTTACTGCCTGGCTACCCGTCAGCGATTAGCAGTTTTACCAATCTACCGACTACCAGGAGCAAAGTAGGCCAACGCCTGGCGCACGCGCTCTTCGACAGGTAAATCCTCGTCTCGCGGCAGGCTCTGAAGCGCCGCCTGTGCCTCGACCAGGCTAAAGCCCAACCCCGTCAGCGCGGCGATGACCTCGGCGTCGGTGTCGCTCAACAGGCCCACTGCCGCCACCCCCGTGGGGATGATTTTGTCCTTCAGGTGAAAAATGACGGCCCTGGCGGTCTTGGGGCCGATGCCTGGCACTCGGGAGAGTATACCAGGCTCCTCCTGTACCACGGCTTGGCGCAGCGCATCCGGCGAAATAGTGCCCAACAGTGTCAGCGCGACCTTGGGGCCGACCCCGGAGACGCTCAACAAAAGTTTGAACAGCGTCAGTTCCTCCTCGGTGAGAAAGCCGTAGAGCGCCAGTTCGTTTTCGCGCACGTGCAGGTGGGTGAACAACTCTACCGCCTGGCCCACACTGTCCAGTTGCGCCACCACGCTAGAGGGCACGCGCACCTGGAAGCCGACCTCTCCAGCACGTACCACCACGTCGCTGTCCCCAATGCTCCACACCGTCCCGCTGAGCCTGGCAATCATTTCACATTCACTCTTTGTATCGGTGGGGGCGCGGCAACCGCGCCCCTACCCACATTCATTCCTCGGAGAGCACGGCCAGGCGGGCCGAGTGCAAATGGCAGATGGCGACCGCCAGCGCGTCGGCTGCGTCGTCGGGGCGCGGCGTCTCTTCCAGTCCCAACAGTAACCGCACCATCTCTTGCATCTGCATCTTGTCCGCGTTCCCGTACCCGGTCACCGCCTGCTTGACCGTCAGCGGCGTGTACTCGGCCACGTCCAGCCCTGCATCGGCCAGGGCCAGGAGCGTCACCCCGCGTGCCTGCCCCACACTCATCGCCGTGCGCACGTTGCTACTGAAAAAAAGTTCCTCCACCGCAGCCGCGACCGGCTTCCACTCCATCGCCAGCGCCTTTACCGCCCGGTAGATGGACTGCAAGCGCACAGGGAGAGGCTGCCCTGCGGGCGTCCTGATCACCCCGAAAGCCAGCGGGTTCAAATCTCCTCCCACCTCCTCCACCACGCCGTAGCCTGTGATGGCGGTGCCGGGGTCAATGCCAAGTACGCGCATCTGGGGTCAGGATGCGGCTTCGTATTTGGCCATCACCTCGTCGTTGATGTCCAGGTTGGAGCAGACCTGCTGGACGTCGTCCAGTTCCTCCAGTGCGTCAATGATCCCCATTATCTGGAGTGTTTGTTTTTCCTCCAGTTGCATCGTTGTCTTGGGGAGCATTGCCAACTCGACCGTCTCGAAATGAATATCTGCGTCCTCCAATGCCTGCCGCACTGCCTGAAAGTACTCGGGCTCGGCGTAAACCTCGAGCAGGTCGTCGCCGAACACAATATCCTCGGCGCCGGCCTCCACCGCGATCTCAAAGAGAGCGTCCTGATCCACTCCGTCAGGCGCGATGGCGATGTATCCCTTGCGCTCGAACTGCCAGGCGACGGCGCCCGCGTCGGCCAACGTCCCGCCTTGCCGGCTGAGGATACGGCGGATATCGGAGACGGTGCGGTTTTTGTTGTCGGTGAGCACCTGCACCAACAGGGCCACCCCGTTAGGAGCGTACCCCTCATAAGTCACCTCCGCTAACTCTTCGCCCTTGAGTTCGCCGGTGCCACGCTTGATGGCCCGTTCGATGTTGTCTTTGGGCATATTCGCGGATTTGGCCTTGTCCATGACCAGGCGCAGGCGAAAGTTGGTTTCGGGGTTGCCGCCCCCCTCACGCGCCGCGATGGTGATCTCCCGTGCTAGACGGGTAAAGACTTTGCCCCGCTTGGCATCCGTAGCGGCTTTTTTGTGCTTGATGGTTGACCATTTGCTGTGACCAGACATGTTGTACCCTCCAATTTTATTTGACTAACCGGCTGCCCACGAAATCGCGCTGGCCCCGGATAAAGATTGCGCTGTCCATCGGGCGCTTGCCGGCCAGTTGCACCTTTTCCAGGCGCAGCGCCCCTGTGCCTGTGGCGACGGCCACTCCGTCCGCCAGGGCGATCACCGTGCCCGGCGGCGTCTCCCCCCGCCACGCGGGCAACGGCGCAGATCGTAGCACCTTGAGCCGTCGTCCACGCCATGTCGTGAACGGACCCGGCCAGGGAGTGAACGCTCTCACCCGCCGGGCCAACTCGTCCGCCGGGCGCGACCAGTCGAGCAGGCCGTCCTCCTTGCGCAGTTGCCGGGCGTAGGTCGCTCCCTCCTCCGGCTGGGGCCGGGGCAACAGATTTCCCGCCAGGTACGCGGGCAATGTCTCTACCAGCAACTCTGCTCCCATCTGCGCCAGCCGCTCCCCCAACGTCGCCCGCGTGTCGTCGGGCCGGATCGGCTCCTCCCGCTGCGCTAGGATGGGCCCCGTATCCAGCCCGGCGTCCATCCGCATGATCGTTACGCCGGTGACATCGTCGCCGGCCAGGATGGCCGCCGCCACCGGAGCGGCGCCCCGCCAGCGCGGGAGCAGTGAAGCGTGGATGTTCAAGCAGCCGTGAGGCGGGAGGTCGAGCACGTCCTGCCGCAGGATTTGCCCAAAGGCGGCGACGACGATGACGTCCGGCTGCCAGGTTGCCAGTTGGGCCATCGCCTCTGGCGTGCGCAGCGAGTGTGGCTGGGACAGCGGAAGGCCGCGCTCCAACGCCGCTTGCTTGACCGGCGACGGCATTAGTTGCCGCCCGCGCCCACTTGGCCGGTCCGGCTGCGTGATGACACCGGTCACGTCCAGAGAGCGTGCGCCGGCCAGCGCCTCCAGTGCCGGTACAGCGAATTCAGGCGTGCCCATAAAGACGACTCGTGCCATAACAAGATATATTCTAGCACGAGTCGGCGCAAGCGGCAAATCGGCTTTGGTTCGCTGGTTGATTCCACGAATAAGCGCAGTTGACATCATGCCCATAGTCTGCTAAAATAGCCAAGTTCCGATGGTAGAGCACGGCACGTGGGGTGCTTTGCCAAATCCACCGTATATCAAACAAATCAAGGAGGTAGTAAAATGGCAGAGGAAAATATTGCTCCGGCGGCAGGGTTCGAAGAAGTCACCGACGACGATAAACTGTGGGCTCTTCTCAGTTGGCTCTTTTGGCCCATCGCGATTATTGTCCTTTTGATGGAGGACAAGAAGCAGCGTTCCTTCATCAAGTATCATGCTGTCCAGTCCCTCGCAGTAGCCATAGTGGGGTGGGTGCTCAGCATGGTGCTTAGTTTCGTCGTCATTGGCTGCGTCATTGGCGTTGCTTGGGTCATCTATGCGATTTACCTGGCGATCAAAGCCTACCAGGGCGAGTGGGTCACTGTTCCCTTCATCACCGACTTTTGCAAGAACCAGGGCTGGATATAGGCCCATCCAGGAACAAGGCACGAGGAGGCCCTTCCCCGCCAGGGAGAAGGGCTTTTCCTGTTGCCCGCCTTGTGGTAAGATAGCAATCCAATGAACAATGTCATTGGAGTAGTCCTCTATGTCTGTACATCCTAAACGCTGGCAGATTGCTCCACCGGCCCTGCCCAGCCACATCGTCTGCTTCCCCGACTTGCACCCCGTCACCGTGCAGGTGCTTTACAATCGTGGTCTCACCGACCCGGTTGACGTATCTGCTTTTCTCGACGGCGAGGGCGGCGAGGCTAACCCCTTTATCCTGCCGGGGATGAGCGCCGCCGTCACCCGTCTGCGGCGGGCACTGCGCGCCGGTGAGCTCATCGTCGTGTACGGAGACTTTGACGCCGACGGTGTTACCGCTACAGCACTCCTCGTACAGACCATGCGAGCGCTGGGCGGCCACGTGCGTCCCTACATCCCTCACCGCGTGGACGAGGGGTACGGCCTGCACGAGGATGCGCTGTCCCAACTGGCGCGCGACGGCGCACAGGTCGTCGTCACCGTGGATTGTGGCGTTCGCGCGCGGGACGAGATTGCCCACGCCAACCGGTTGGGCCTCGATGTCATCGTCACCGACCACCACTCCGTCGGCCCTGAATTGCCCCAGGCGGTGGCTGTGATTGACCCCAAGTGGCCCGACAGCCGTTACCCGTTCAACGAACTGGCCGGAGTGGGCGTGGCCTACAAACTGGCCCAGGCCCTCCTGCGCAGCCACCGCCAGACCCCGGTGACCATGCGAGAGGTGCGGTTGGAGGAAGATGACTTGGTAGACCTGGTCGCGCTGGGGACCGTGGCCGACATGGTGCCCCTGCTAGGCGAGAACCGCACGCTGGTGCATCGTGGACTGGCGCGCATCAACCGTATGGAGCGGCCAGGCATCGAGGCGCTCTGCCGGCAGGCTGGTCTAAAACAAGGTCAGGTGGACGCCACCGCCATCGGCTACGCACTGGGGCCACGGCTCAATGCTGCCGGACGGCTGGCTCACGCCGACGTAGCCTATCAACTTCTAGCGACCGAATACCGCGCCGAGGCCGAACGGCTGGCCGGAGAACTGGACCGGCTGAACCGTGAACGCCAGCAACTCACACGGGAGGCCCAGGAGCGGGCCCGCCAACTCGCTCTGGCCACGGCGGGAGATGCCCCGCTGCTCTTCGCCGCCGCCCCCGACTTTATGGCCGGTATCGTGGGCCTGGTCGCCAGTCGTCTGGTAGACGAGTTTTACCGCCCTGCCGCCGTTGTTCAAGTAGGCGCGGAGACTAGTCGGGGCTCCTGTCGCTCCATTCCCGAGTTCCACATCACCCACGCTCTCGATGGGTGCGCCGACCTGTTGGTCCGTCACGGGGGGCACGCCGCCGCCGCCGGATTCACTGTTGCCAATGAGAACCTGGATAAACTGGCCGCCCGGTTGCAAGAGATAGCCGCCGCGCAACTGACCGGTGTTGAACTGGCCCCGGTCTTGAGTGTGGACGTGGAGGTTGAACTGGCGCGTATGTCGTGGAAATTGCAGCGCGAGTTGGCCCGATTAGAGCCGTGCGGCTACGCCAATCCTCACCCACTTTTCCTCAGCCGGAACGTCCATCTCCTGGGCCAACGGGCTGTGGGGAACGGGGGGAGGCACCTCAAACTCACGCTCTCGGATGGTCAGACCAGGTGGGACGGCATCGCCTTCCGGCAGGGGGAGTGGGCCGGCAAACTGCCCGACCTGGTGGACGTTGTCTACCATCTCGAGATCAATGAGTGGAACGACCGCCAGCGGCTCCAACTGAACGTGCAGGACGTCAGACCGTCAGGGTTGGACGAGGCTATTTCCTAAATGACCAAATCCCAATGACCAAACCCCAAATGAGCGTGTCATGCCTCGACTT
>CAYQTW010000166.1:0-7448 GCA_964420485.1 uncultured Anaerolineales bacterium | reverse complement strand
CGTGGTAGCCCGCGATCAGGCCCACGTTTCCCCCGCCGACGATGAACAGCCGCTCGCTCGGCCGCACCAGGTCGCGGTTGACCAGCGTCTGAAAGGCCCCTGCACCATAGACTCCCGGCAGCGTGTTGCCCTTAAAGGCCAGCGATTTCTCCCGCGCGCCGGTCGCCACCAGCAGGACGTGGGGTTGGACGACGACGTAGTGCCCCTCCCGTAGGACACCAACCTTGCGGTCGGAAAAGACGGCCAGCGCGGTCGTGTTGAGCCAGGCCTGGACGTTCTCGAACTGGCGTGTCTCTTGCTCCAATTTGGTGGCGATGTCAATCCCTCGCGTCCCGGCGTGGCAGGCATCAATCGAGCCAAAGAACTTGTGGGTCTGGAGCACCAGTTTGCCGCCCAGTTTGTGCTTGTCGTCCACGATGAGCGTGCGCACGCCGGCCTGGCCCAATTCGATGGCTGCCGAGAGGCCCGCCGGCCCGCCGCCGATGATGAGGCATTCTACCTCGACGGTCTCGACAGGCCGCGTTAGGGGGGCGCTTTCGACCTCCGGCAGCGCGGGCCGCCCCTCCAGCGGCTCGACCCGCATGCCCGGTTGCACCAGTACCATGCAGGATTTTACCGGCAGTCCATCTGCCATCACCGCGCACTGGGCGCACTGCCCGTTGGCGCAAAAGATGCCCTGGGGCGCGCCATCCTTCTCGTGGTGGCCAAAGATGCGCACGCCGCCCGCAAAGAGGGCCGAGGCGATGGTTTCCCCTGCGTGGGCTTTCATCACCCGGCCCTGCCAGCAGAACTCGAACTCCGGTCGCTCCTCGACCGGGAGGATGGGATGTTCGTAAATGCGATAATCAGCCATAGTGTCCTCCTCGGAATGGGATGGGTGTATATGATACGCTAAAATGCGCCGGAAGGCAAATCGGAACACTAGAACGGATAAAGATGAAAACGGGAAGAGCGCCCGCTTTGCCTCTGCTTCAACATGGTGTACAATTCTCTTGGAGGTACCCAATCCTATGCTTTGTGGGTCTTTGCGGTTGTCTTTGGCGAAAGGGGTAAAGTGGTAGGTCAGTTCAAACAGGTACAGACTTGCGCCGTCTTGATGCCATCGAAGCCGCACTTGTTCTGTCCGTGTCCTTCAGGAGGGCAACTATGGAACTAGACGATGTTCTAACCTGGGCCGAGATTGACCTGGACGCCATCGCCTTTAACGCCGCCGGGCTGAAAGCCCGCGCCGGAGGCCAAGCAGAACTGATGGTCACTGTCAAGGCCAACGGGTATGGCCACGGGGCCGCACCGGTGGCGTGGGCGGCGCTGGAGGGCGGCGCTACCCGTCTGGCGGTGCACCGCGTCTTGGAAGGCGTGCAACTGCGCCAGGCCGGCATCACTGCCCCCATCCTCGTCATGGGCTACACCCTGCCCGCTGCGTCGGAGCGCGTCGTGCGCTGGGACCTGACGCCGACGGTCAATAGCAAACCCCAGGCTGAGGCGCTGGCGGCGGCCGCGCTGGCCGCAGGCAAACCGCTGCCCGTCCACGTCAAGGTGGATACCGGCATGGGCCGCTACGGTCTCTTGCCCGACGAGGTGCTCGATTTCGTGCGCTTCTTGAGCCGGTTGCCGGGCCTGGCGCTGGAGGGGCTATACACCCATCACGCCGTAGCAGACCTGGCGGACAAGACCTTTACCCGCCACCAGTTCCGCATCTACAGCGATGTGGTGGAGCAGTTGGAGACGGCGGGCTTTGACTTTGCCCTCAAGCACGTGTCCAACAGCGCCACCACGCTCGATCTGCCCGAGATGGCGCTGGACATGCTGCGCTGCGGCATCGCTCTGTACGGGCTGCGTCCCTCGGACGAGGTGGAGCCGGCCATTCCCCTGCGCCCGGCCTTGACGCTCAAGAGCCGCGTAGCCCGCGTGCGCACGCTGCCGGCCGGGGCCAGCATCAGTTACGGCCGGACGTACATCACCGCCCAGCCCACGCGCGTGGCGCTCGTCCCCGTCGGTTATGGTGACGGCTACCACCGTATCCTCTCCAACCGGGGCGCGGTGCTCATCCACGGGCAGCGGGCGCCCATCGTCGGGCGTGTGTGTATGGATCAGTTCGTCGTGGACGTCAGCCACATTCCCGCCGTTCAGTTGCATGACGAGGTAGTGCTGGTAGGGCGGCAGGGGGAAGGGCACATCTCGGCCGAGGAGGTCGCCCGCTGGGCCGAGACGATCAACTATGAGGTGACCACCAGCCTGTTGCCGCGAGTGGTGCGCGTCTATTTGAGGAGCGGGAGGGAAATTGGTAGATTGGGAAATTGGCAAGATGGTTAGACGCGCTTGATCCGCCAATCTTGCTGATCTGTGTTCTCATGTGCCCGAGACGATAATCATATGTATCATCTCAATATTCTGGGGCACTTTTAACGTAGCCGCGCTTTCCATAGCGCGTTATGTCCGCGAGGTATGGAAACCTCGGCTACATTGCCCCACTTTATTGAGCAGGTACAATCATATCTTACTCGTGCATTTGACGCGTAAGGCAAGATGAGTATAATTGTTGCTACATCCCAGTTTTAGAGGCGGTAACCTGATTGGCCGACAAATTCAACATTCGGACGCAGATTGACGCAGATTCACGTTGATCTGCCCTGGAAATTGACAAAATCTGCGTTTTCTGCGTTCATCTGCGTCCTATTTTCTGTATCCGGAGTCAAGTGTTAAATTTGTCAGTCAACCAGGGCGGTAACGGCATCTTTTCCGCTTTCGTAGGGCAATAGGGCGGCCTGTAGTATAACGGCACAGGTTTGGCCTCCCGCTACATTTCGCACTAGGAAAGGAGGTGCAGTATCGAGAATTTTCAGTTGTACCCGTTGATCGTGTAATGACCATAGAGACCATAATATAACAGGAGGAGAACTGTGAAGCGCAAAGTGTTTACACTGTTAGGTGTCTTGTTGACCTTGAGCATCCTGCTCACTGCCTGCGGGCCGACCGAGTGCCCGCCGTGCCCCGAATGTCCTCCATGCCCCGAGGCGGCCGAGTGCCCCGAATGTCCTCCCTGCCCCGAAGTGCCTGCGACCGGCGAGTCGCGTTTGCAGATTGTCAAGGACCGAGGCAAGGTCGTCTGCGGAAGCCGCACCGATTTGCTCGGCTTTGGCTACTTGGACGCGAGCGGCAAGAACGTCGGCTTCGACATTGACTTTTGCCGGGCTGTGGCCGCTGCCATCTTTAACGACCCCAACGCTGTCGAGTTCGTGCCGCTGACGGCGGCTGAGCGTGGCCCGGCCTTGCAGACCGCCGAGGTGGACGTGCTGTCGCGCAATTGCACCTGGACCTCTAGCCGTGACGCGCAGTGGGGCAACTTTACGGTTGTCTTGTTCTACGACGGCCAGGGGATGCTGGTGCGCAAAGACCTGGGAGCCACCACGTTGGAAGACCTGGACGGCGCGACCGTCTGCGTGACCACCGGCACCACCACTGAGTTGAACCTGGCCGATAATTTCCGCGGGCGCGGCCTCGAGTTCGAGGCGGTAACGTTCGAGGACACCGCCTCCGTGTACAACGCCTACGAGGAAGGGCGCTGCGACGCTGCCACCAGCGACAAGTCACAGTTGGCAGCCGTCAAGGAGGGCTTTGCCAACCCCGATGACCACATGGTTATGGACGTCACAATGTCCAAGGAGCCTTTGACGCCGGCCGTCCCCACGGGCGACGATCAGTGGTTTGATCTGGTCAAGACCGTAGCATACGTCCTGATCAACGCCGAAGAACTGGGCATCACCTCGGAGAACGTGGACGAGATGATGGGCAGCGACGACCCGTCCGTCAAGCGTCTGCTGGGCGTAGAGGGCGAGTTTGGACAGGCCGATCTGGGCCTGGAGGCTGACTTTGCCGCCAACGTCATTCGCGCCGTCGGCAACTATGGCGAGATATATGACCGGTACATGGGCCCCAACGGGGATGCCTTCACTCTCCCCCGTGGCCCCAACAAACTGTGGAGCGATGGCGGCTTGATCTACGCGCCGCCTATGCGCTAGTCGATCCAATTTTGCTCAGCCTGGATCGCCAGATCCAGGCCAAGAGCGGGGATTTGACAATCCCCTCGAAGCGATTTTGGATCTATCGAGTCTTGAGTACAGGGGCCGGGTTTCCTGAAAGAACCTGGCCCCTCCAAAAGGAGTGAGAATGAGTCAAGACTCTCACATTCAAGTCATCACCAAAAGCAGCATCCCCCTCTGGCGCGACGAGCGGGTCATCAAGGGCATTGCCCAGGTGGTCTCTGCGGCTCTCGTGATTGTTTTTTTGTTCTTTTTTATCAGCAACGTGCTTCAGGCCGCTCACGACAGAGGATTGGGCCTGGGATATGACTTTCTGGGCCAGGCGGCCGGTTTTCCTCTGGCAGAGTCAATGATCCCCTATGACCCCTCCATGTCCTTTGGCTACGCTTTTCTCGTCGGGATTCTGAACACGCTCAAGGTGGCGCTGGTGGGTGTTGTGTTGGCAACAGTGCTGGGAACAGTGGCTGCCCTGGCCCGGCTATCCTCCAACTGGTTGGTCAGCAAGATCGCCAGTACTTTTATCGAGGTCGTCCGCAACGTTCCCCTGTTGGTGCAACTTTTTATCTGGTACTTTGCCGTCTTTCAGAACCTGCCGGTCGTTAAGGAGAGCATCCAGTTGCCCGGCCAGATCTATCTCAGCCAGCGCGGCCTGTACCTGCCGGCCCCGGTGCCAACCTCGACTTTTGACACCTGGATTATTTTTATGGCGGTGGGCATAGTCCTGGCCATCGTTTTGTACACCGTGCTGAGTCGTTACCAATTGAATACCGGGCACACGACCTACCCCGTGGCAACGGCAATCATCGTGTTGCTGGTCTTGCCGGCCGTGGGCTGGTTCCTGGTCGGAGAGATTCCCCTGGTAGTGGATATGCCGATCATGGGCAAGTTTAACTTTACGGGAGGGATGCAACTCACGATCGAGTACGCGGCCATGTTGACCGGGCTGGTGATCTACACGGGAGCCTTTATCGCCGAAGTGGTGCGTGCTGGCATTATGGCCGTTAACCGGGGTCAGTTCGAGGCAGCCCGGGCGGTCGGACTCAACGAGATGCAAATTCTGCGCCTGGTAGTCTTTCCCCAGGCGATGCGGGTCATCATCCCGCCGCTGATCAGCCAATATCTGAACTTGACCAAGAACTCGAGCCTGGCCATAGCGGTTGGCTATCCCGACCTGTTTTTCGTGGGGCGCACAATGATCAACCAGGCCGGCCGGGCGGTGCCTGTCTTTTTGATGGTAATGGCCGTTTACCTGTTTATCAGTTTGACCACGTCAATTTTGATGAACATCTACAACCGGCGCGTTCAATTGGTGGAGCGATAATATGAGCACAGTTTCTACGACCGTCGTGCGACCGCCATCCCCTCCGGGGCCGGTCCGCTGGCTCAAAAAGAACTTGTTTAGCACATGGTACAATACGTTGCTCACCGTTCTGGCGGCGGTGGTTGTTTTCTTTGTGTTGAGGGGTGTTCTGACCTGGGTCTTGTTCACGGCCAATTGGGCGCCGGTGACAAACAGTCTCAAGTTATTCGCAGTGGGACAATACCCACCGGACCAACTGTGGCGGGTTGGAACCATTTTGTTCATGGTCTCTTTTCTCTTTGGCCTCAGTTGGCGCGTGTGGGGCGGTACGGTGCGCACCTTTGCCCTGACCCTGGCCATAGTCTTGGGTGTCCTATCTGTGCTGCCCATCAGCATGAGCCTGACTCTACGGCTTGGGTTCCTGGCCAATCCAGTCTTGACTTTTATCGGCTACCAGGTGGGACGTACCCCCATCGGCAAGTCCCTTTGGGTGGTGCTGGGTTGGCTGCTCTCCTTCGTCCTGACCATTATCCTGCTGACTGGAGTCGAAGGGGCAAACTGGCTACCCCGGGTAGAGACAGGGTTGTGGGGTGGGCTACTTTTAACCTTCCTGCTGGCCCTGGTCGGCATCGTGGCCTCGTTTCCCATCGGCGTCTTGCTGGCCCTGGGACGGCAAAGTTCATTGCCGGTACTCAAGGCCTTTTGCATTGCGTTCATCGAGATTGTCCGGGGCGTGCCTTTGGTGACGATTCTGTTCATGGCTTCCATCATCCTGCCCCTCTTTTTGCCCGAGGAGGTGCGCGTTGACCGCGTCCTCCGGGCGATGATGGGCATGACTCTTTTTGCTGCTGCTTATATGGCCGAGAATATACGTGGCGGCTTGCAGGCTATCCCTCTAGGTCAAGTCGAGGCCGCCAAAGCGGTGGGACTCGATGGCTTTCAGATCATGTTGTTCATTGTACTGCCGCAGGCGTTGAGACTGGTCATCCCCGCCATCGTAGGCCAGTTCATTGCCCTCTTTATGGACACTACGCTGGCCGTCATCGTGGGGCTGATGGAACTGCTCGCCGTTGGCCGGGCCGTCCTGGAGATCAACGTGGAATGGAAACTCTTGAATATGGAAGTGTACATATTCATCGCGGCTGTTTTCTGGATTTTCAACTATGCCATGTCCTACGCCAGCCGGCATCTGGAGATGGCCCTGGGTGTGGGGGAGCGGTAGGTAGTTGGTTGGTTAGGAGGGAGACGTGACTGAAGGTAACGCTATACATTCATCCATTGGGGACAACATCATTGTTTGCCGTGACGTGCACAAGTGGTTTGATGACTTTCACGTTCTACGGGGCATTTCCTTGACCGTCGAGCGGCAGGAGGTAGTCGTCATCTGTGGCCCTTCTGGGTCGGGCAAATCCACTTTTATCCGCACCATAAACCGTCTCGAAGAGCACCAGCGGGGAGACATCATCGTGGACGGCATTGAACTGACCCACGACATCCGCAACATTGAGGCCATTCGGCGCGAAGTAGGGATGGTGTTCCAGCAATTCAACCTCTTTCCACATCTGCCAGTGTTACAGAACATCACCCTGGCTCCTATCTGGGCGCGCAAGTGGCCCAAAGACAAGGCCGAAGAGGTTGCCATGCAATTGCTGGAGCGGGTAGGGATTCCTGAGCAGGCCCACAAGTATCCGGGCCAGTTATCGGGTGGACAACAGCAGCGGGTGGCCATCGCCCGCGCCCTGGCCATGCAGCCCAAGATTATGCTCTTCGACGAGCCGACCTCGGCGCTTGACCCGGAAATGATTACAGAGGTACTCGACGTAATGCGCGAGTTGGCCTATTCGGGCATGACAATGATCGTCGTCACCCACGAGATGGGCTTTGCCAAAGAGGTGGCCAACCGAATCGTTTTTTTCGACGAGGGGAACATTGTGGAACAGGACACGCCGGAGGAATTCTTCAAGAATCCCAAAGAGGAACGCACAAAGTTGTTTCTGAGCCAGATTCTGACCCACTAACACTATGAACTACGAACCCGTCATCGGCCTGGAAGTCCACGCCCAGATCCACACCGCCTCCAAGATGTTTTGCTCTTGCCCGGTGGTGGA
>CAYQTW010000165.1:0-7458 GCA_964420485.1 uncultured Anaerolineales bacterium | reverse complement strand
GCTCACAGCCGAGTACGGCAGGGCCATCCTCTTTGACTACTCCTACCGCTACTTTTACGGCGACGGCTACGGCAAGGACTTTCGCATCCTCAATCTGCAGGAGGAAAGCCGGGCCGACCAGACCGAGACGCTGCTCCTGGGCAACCTGCTTTCGTTTTACGAGCAGCAGCGCGTCTTTGAGGAGCAAAGCGACACCCTGCGGCCCTACAATTTGGAAAAGCCGCTGTGGGTCTTTGTGGGCAGCACGGTGAACGCCGTCTACACCAGGAAGGGGCAGAAACGGAGCGACGTGTTGACCGTGGCGCGCTTCCTGCATCACGTGCTGCAAGACCGTGGCTGGGCGGTCAAAACCATCCAGAAATTGTTAAAGGGCAAAAGCGGCCTGGCCACGCCGGAGGGGCAGGACGTGTTCGCCGGCCGATTCAAGCACCTGCGCCAAACCGGTCTCTCGCCCCGGCAGGTATACGAGGACATTCTTTGCAGAACCTTCCACGCCCCGGCAAGCGGCGGTCTGCACCTATGCGCCCTTCGCGGCCGCAAGGGCGAACTGGGCCTCAAGGCGGCCGGCGCCGATGACTATTTCGGCCTGATCTATATCGGCGATACCTCCGCCTTTAAGAAACTGGTCGCAGCGGACGCGGCGGGGATCACGCTGGAGGAAGACGCCCTCTCTGGCTCACTGTTCGAGGGTATCAACCGGCCTGATTCAGACATCCACGTCCTGATCGGCGCCAAAAAGTTCATGGAAGGCTGGAACTCGTGGCGCGTCTCTAACATGGGCTTGCTCAACATCGGTCGCCAGGAAGGTTCGCAGATCATCCAGCTCTTTGGGCGCGGCGTGCGTCTGCGCGGCAAGGGCTTCAGCCTCAAGCGCAGCGCGGCGTTGGATGGTGACCACCCGGAACACGTCTCGCTGTTGGAGACGTTGAACATCTTTGCCGTGCGGGCCAACTATATGGCCCAATTCCGCGATTATTTGGAGCGGGAGGGAGTGGAGACCGAACCCGTCATCGAGCTGCCGTTGTTCATCTGGGCCGACAAGCAATTCCTGAAAAAGGGGCTGGTGACGCCGCGGACGCCGGAGGGACGCGACTTTGCGGCGGAAACCGACCTCCTGCTGGAGCTCGACCCGAAAATCCGCGTGCAGGTGGACATGTCGGTGCGGGTGCATACGATGGAAAGCACGGCGTTGGGCCTCCATACCGCGCAGGTGCGGGCCGGTCACGCTCAAAAGATCCCACCGGAGAGCCTGGCCTGGGTGGACTGGGAGCGGGCGTATCTCGACTTGCTGGCATATAAAGAGCGCAAAGGACTGACCAACCTGGTGATTCGTCCTGACACGCCGCGCCGGATCATCGAAAACGTCCCCTGCACCCTCATCGCCGACGAGGCGGTGGTCAGACCGGGAACGTTCGCCGGGCGGGCCTTGCTCCAGGAAGCGGCGACGGCCATTCTACGCAAGTACGTGGATACCTTTTACCGGAGGAGGCGGGAAGCATGGGAGTCACAGGAGATGGTTTACCGCCTTCTGGACGAGAGCGACCCGAACCTGGGATTCAATCGCGGGCTGGTGCGCGAAGAGCCGGCGGCCTACGTTGTCAAAGTACGGGCTTCTGAGCATCAATTGGTCGAGGATATCCAAAAACTGCTGGGCGAGGCCGAGCGTTTATACCGGCAGGAGAGTGCAGAACTACCGCGCATCCATTTTGACCGTCACCTGTACCAGCCGCTGCTGGTGGAGCAGGTGGACAAGGTGCAGATGATCCCGCCGGGGTTAAAGCCCAGCGAGGCGCAATTTGTGCGCGATCTCAAGGACTATTGGAACGCCGAGCAGGACAAATCGCTGGTGGACAAAGAAGTGTTCCTGCTGCGCAATCTGAGCCGCGGCCGGGGCGTCGGCTTTTTTGAGGAGCGGGGCTTTTACCCGGACTTTATCCTGTGGATGATAGACGGGGAGCGCCAACGCATCCTGTTTGTGGAGCCTCACGGCATGCTGTATGCCAAAGCCTACATCCACGACGAAAAGGCGCGGCTGCACGAACGGTTGCCGGCGCTGGCAAAGGACATTGGGAGTAGGAGCGGACGGAGGGACGTTGCTTTGGATGCATACATTATTTCCGCCACCCCTTACGACGATCTATACCAACGCTATGACGACGGGACATGGGATCGGGTGCGATTTGCCGAGAAGCATATCCTCTTCCCAGAACGCGGTCTGGATTACGATTACATGAAAATGCTGTTTGCGGGCAGCGCGCGTCTGCTGATTGACTGACAAATCTTTCAGAACGCAGATTCATGCAGATTTTCGCAGATTGTCCGCCGATAAAACCAGGAAATCAGCGCCATCAGCGTTAATCTGCGTCCCATTTCTTGCTCCCAGGGCCAATCCAGAGTAATGACAGGCTTACTGATCACTGGAGATTCATTTATGGAAATTGGAACCGTCCGTCAAGTAGACATTGACACCGAAATGCAGACCGCGTACCTGGATTACGCGATGAGCGTGATCGTCGCCCGCGCGCTGCCCGATGCCCGCGATGGCCTCAAGCCGGTGCAGCGCCGCATCCTCTACGCCATGCACGGCCTGGGCCTGCGCCCCGACACGCCGTACAAAAAATCGGCCCGCATCGTCGGCGAGGTGCTGGGCAAGTACCACCCCCACGGTGATACAGCCGTCTACGAAGCCATGGCCCGCATGGCCCAGGACTTTTCCCTGCGCTACCCGCTGGTGGACGGCCAGGGTAACTTTGGGTCGGTGGACGGTGACAGGCCGGCCGCGATGCGCTACACCGAGGCTCGCCTGGCACCCATAGCCACCGAAATCCTGACCGATCTGGACAAGGACACGGTGGACTTTTCACCCAACTTTGACGATACTCTCAAAGAGCCTACCGTTCTGCCCGCCGCCATCCCCAACCTGCTGGTCAACGGCTCCTCCGGCATCGCCGTGGGCATGGCCACCTCCATCCCGCCCCACAACCTGGGTGAGGTGTGCGACGCGCTGATCTATATGCTCGACCACTGGCGCAAACTGGACGACGTCGCCGTACAAGACCTGATGCGTTTCATCCAGGGGCCGGATTTCCCTACCGGCGGCCTGATCTATCGGCGGACGGAGGAAGACGGCGAAGATGTCATCGCCCACGCCTACGGGCAAGGTCGGGGCAAACTCACCGTGCGTGCCCGCGCCCACGTCGAGGAGATGACCCGCTCCCGCCACCGCATCGTCGTCACCGAACTGCCCTACCAGGTCAACAAGAGTAGCCTGATCGAGCGCATCGCCAAGTTGGTGCGAGACGGCCGCATCGAGGGCATCACCGACCTGCGCGACGAATCGGACCGGCGCGGCATGCGGCTGGTGATCGAACTGACCCGCACCGTCGAGCCACAGCAAGTGTTGGCAGATCTCTTCCAACGCACCCCGCTGGAGAGCACCTTTAGCCTGATCCTTCTAGCGCTGGTGGACGGCACGCCGCGCCTGCTGACGCTCAAGAAGGCGCTCCTGACCTACCTGGAGTACCGGCAGGTCATCGTCACCCGCCGCAGCCAGTACGAACTGGCCCGCGCCAGGGATCGGGCCCACATCCTGGAAGGGCTGCTCACCGCGCTCGACCACTTGGACGAGGTGATCGCCACCATCCGCCGCTCCCGCACCACCGACAGCGCGCGCGCCAACCTGCGCCGCAAGTTCAAACTCAGCCAGGTGCAGGCCCAGGCCATTCTCGACATGCCGCTCAAACGATTGGCCGCCTTGGAGCGACGCAAGATCCAGGACGAGTACAAGGAAAAGCAACGACTGATCAAACACCTGGAAGGATTACTGCGCAGCCCGAAAAAGATCCGCGACGTCGTGCGCGATGGACTCTTGGCCATCAAGGAGTCTTACGCCGACGCTCGCCGCACGCAGATACTGGACACGGGCGTAGAGGCGCGGTCACCGCGCCCCTACATCGACCTGGCCCCCGACGAGCCGGTGTGGGTGGCCGCGAGCCGAAGCGGGCTGGTGGCCCGCGTGCCGGACGAAGGCGCGCCTCCCCGGGTGCCCTCTCGGCCCCAAGACGCGCCGGTCGCCCTGCTGGCTGCCTCCACCCGGGATACACTCTACCTCTTCGCCGCCAACGGTAAAGCCGCCGCCTTCCCGGTCCACCAATTGCCGGAGGGAGCGGCCTGGGAAGGTGCAGGCGCCCACTGCGCCGACCTGACGCCACTGACGCGCCGCGATACCGTCGTGGCTGCGCTGGCGCTCCCCCCCTCGCTGGTAGGGGCGCGGTTACCGCGCCCAGATGCGCGGTTACCGCGCCCCTACCTGTTCCTCGCCACACGGCAGGGCATTGTCAAACGGGTGGCGCTGGCGGATCTGCCCGGCGTGAGCGGCGAGACGTTCGTCGTCATCGGGGTGGAGGATGGAGACGCGCTCGGTTGGGTGGCGGTGACGACGGGAGAGGATGAGGTAATGCTGGTCACTTCCGCCGGCCGCGCCATCCGCTTCCAGGAGCAAGAAGTGCGGTCAATGGGGCTGGCAGCCGGGGGCGTGATGGGCGTGAAAATGACCGGCGCGGAGGATTGTGTCGTGGCGCTGGCAATAGCCCGGCCTCGTTCCGACCTGCTGGTGGTGGCGGAGGACGGGCGGGCCAAACGAGCCCCGTTGAGCGAGTATCCCACCAAGGGCCGCTACGGGCAGGGGGTGATCACCGCTCGCTTCGCCGCGCCCGATGTAGGCCTGGCAGGGGCCGACGTGGTGCAATCTGGCGATCCAGTGATACTGATCACCGAAAAAGGGGCCGCCAAGACCATCCGTGCCCGCTCCGCGCCGCGAATGGGCCGGCAGGCGCAGGGAAAGTCGGTCATAGCGTTGCGGGGACGGGACATTGTAGTGGACGCTTTTACGCCACTCTCCCGACCAGAGTGGACAACGACAAACAAGGAGAAGAAAGAATGACGTATCGGGATACCTGGGTAGACTGTCAACAATGCGGACAAAAGTTCATCTTTCAAGTTGAGGAGCAGCGCCAGCAGGCAGAACGAGGCGCAGAGATCACACCGCCCGAGTTATGCCCCACCTGCCGGGGCACGACACGACCTCACGCAGAACCCCGCTCTCGGCCGAGCATTGAGCGCGCACCAAGACCGCAGGCCAGGCGAGAGCCAAAGCCGGCAGCGGCGCTTGGGCCTGGGCCGCACGAGGGCGCCGTCAAGTGGTACGACACTGAGAAAAGATACGGTTTTATCGTCCACCCCAGCGGCGTCGAGCTCTTTTTCCACCGCAACAGCATTGCGCCGGGGGAAGAGCCGTTTTTTCCCGACGGCACGCGAGTAACCTACCTCATTGAGCAAAGCGAGAAAGGCCCTCAGGCGGTGGACGTGGCTCGGATGAACGCGCTGTAAGAGTAGCAAAAACTAGACGGCCGACGTAGCCGCGCTTTCCATAGCGCGTTACTATGGAGGCGAGCAGTAGCGAACAGTTTGTCAATCGCGGCAACTTGCCGCGATTGCATACTTGTGCTAAAATAGTGCTGCGTGGCTCACTGGTCACAGGGGCAAAAAGCACTCGGCGATCTGAGCATGGCCCGCTGGCTCAATTGGCAGAGCAGGGGACTCTTAATCCCTTGGTTACAGGTTCGAATCCTGTGCGGGTCACTTGTTGAATAAGATTGAGGTTAAGGTTGAGGCGTTCTGATGACTGACCTGAAGCCCAATTTTGTTTCGGTACTCGACAATATCTCAGGAACATCCCCGCGTCGCTCGTCGTTCCAATGCTTGTGTCGTCATAGTTTGCCCGGTTCGAGCCAAGGTCATTCCCCCCAGGAATAGAGCCGCCCATCCGTTCTCCGCGCCGCCTCCCGTTATTCTGAATCACTGAATACACCGATGGCACTGAATGATCTGCCAGCAATTCCCGTTCGAGTTCGTATGATCCCCGCGCGGAAAACGCGTGCCGAAATCACCGTCGTCAATTCGCGCTTTATTGCTACGGTCGCGCCGGTCTTTACGGTGGACGCGGCCAGGGTCTTTATCACCCGTATCAAGCGCGAGTTTTCTGACGCGACACACAACGTTCCCGCCTACCTCATCGGCCACGGCGCGGTGGTCGTTGCCCACTGTAGCGATGATAGGGAGCCATCGGGGACCGCCGGGCGTCCAGCACTGGCGGTACTGCGTGGAAGTGGCCTGGGAGACGTGGCGGTCGTGGTGACGCGCTACTTTGGCGGTACCAAACTGGGGATCGGCGGACTGGTGCGAGCCTACGGCGACGCTGTGCGTGAGGTACTGTCTGTACTGCCCCGCGCGGCCAAGGTTCTCACGCATACCGTCGCTATTTTGATGCCGTACAATTACTTTGAACGCACCCGTCGTCTGGTAACGGCTCATCGTGGCGCTATTCTGGCACAGGATTTCGCGGCACAGGTGATGGTGACAGCCCGGTTTGCGGTGGGGCATCTGCCCGCGTTTCAGGATGCCTTGCAGGAAATCTCCGGCGGGAGGATCAAGGCGGAAGTAATTGAGGCGAACAAGACAACAATCATGCCCGTCGAGTAAGGGCAAGCCCACGTGTTCGCCCAGCGTATTGGCTGTTGCCTTCCTGCTGATGGGCTTTAGTTTCAGCACCACCCAGGCCCTGATGGCCCGGGAACTGCTGGTCGGCTTTACCGGCAACGAACTCTCCATCGGGCTGGTACTGGGGGGCTGGCTGGCGTTGGAGGCCCTGGGCAGCGGGGTGTTGGGAAAACTGGCCGGCCGGACGCGCTCGGGCGCCCGGGCCTACGCTGCCTTGCAGGTTGCTCTGGCCCTGGCCCTGCCCCTCTCCCTCTACGCCGCTGTCACCGTCCGCCACATCATCGGCGTCATTCCTGGGGAAGGTGTTGGCCTGGCGCCCATCCTTTGGTCATCCCTCCTCGTGCTGACCCCCCTGGGCCTGGTGGACGGTGCCATGTTCGCTTTCGGCTGCCAGGCCTACGCCCGCTTGGCGCGTGCCGAGACAGAATCTTCCAGCACAGTTTACGTTCTGGAGGCCATCGGCGGGATCGTCGGAGGGCTGGCCTTTACCTACCTCTTCATCCCCTACCTGCAATCCATTCAGATTGTCCTGATCTTGGCAGCGCTGAACCTGGCATCGGCGGTGTCCATCCTGCTGACGGTCGCGCGTTCCGATGGGAACCAGCGCACTCTGGTTGGTTTGGGAGCCGTCATTATCCTGTTGCTGGCAAACGAGTTCTTGCTTCTCCCGGTCAACGCAGGCCGCGTTCACGACCATCTCGTGCGCCAGCAGTGGGCCCCGCACCACGTGGTAGGCTATCGCAATTCCATTTACGGCAACCTGACCGTCGTCCAGTCGCAGGAACAGTACACCTTCTTCGCCAACGGCATCCCTGTTTTGACCGGACCGATGCCTGACACCGCGCTGGTGGAGGAGATGGCGCATCTGCCCTTGCTCTTTCGTCGCCCTCCGCGCAAGGT
>CAYQTW010000164.1:5203-7472 GCA_964420485.1 uncultured Anaerolineales bacterium | reverse complement strand
GCTCCTCTGGGCGGTGACGACGTTGGTGCTGGCCTCGTCCACCCGCAACCCGCTCTATGTCGTCCTGCTACTGCTGATCGTGGCGCTGGTGGGACGGGTTGACAACCCTCCTTACGTGCCGCTCCGCTTTGCAGCCGTGGCGATTCCCCTGGCGGCCCTGTTCAACGGCCTGACCGCCCATCTGGGTGACACGGTGCTCTTTCGCCTGCCCGATTGGCTCCCATTGCTGGGCGGGCCGGTGACGTTGGAGGCGCTCGTTTTTGGCGCTATCAACGGCCTCACACTGACAGTCATCTTTGGCGCCTTTGCCGTCTTTAACCAGGTGACGCCGGTGCGCGACTTGGTGCGGCTCACACCCCGCGCCTTTCACGAGGCCGGCGTCGTGCTCTCCATCGCTCTCACCTTTATCCCCCAGACGACCCGCAGCCTGACCCGCATCCGCGAGGCCCAGGCGGTGCGCGGCCACCGCGTGCGCGGCCTGCGCGACTGGCTGCCCATCGTCGTGCCGCTGCTGGTGAGTGGGCTGGAGCGATCGATGGGGCTGGCCGAGGCGATGGTCGCCCGGGGCTACGGGGCCGTCTCTGACCGGGCCAATTCGCTGCGCACGCAAGGGCTGCTGGCACTGGGATTGTTTGCACTGCTAGGGGGCTGGTTGGCCTGGCTGTTCCGGCCGTCGTGGAGGTGGGCAGCCCTGGGCACGATGGTCGTGGGGGCCACGCTCATCACTGGCGTGCTGTGGCTAGCCGGACGGGCCGTCACCCGCACCGCCTACCGCACGCACCGCTGGACTATCCGCGACACGCTCGTCGGGCTGGGGTGCGGGCTGACGTTGGCCGTGATCCTGCTGCCGCTGTCCTGGATGGATCGGGCGACGTTATATTACACACCCTACCCGCGCCTGACCCTGCCCCTCTTTGACCCGTTCATTGGATTAGGGCTGCTGGGGCTGCTGGCGCCGGCAGCGGTCATCACTGGAGACCAAGCAAGTCGCGCTCAATCTCTTTAATCAGAAAGGGGAGATTGGGCCGGTCAAAACTCGGTCCAGGGGCAGGGACACGGTGGTGTTTGATGTCAGGCGGCGGGTGTTCGATCGAGGGATAGACCGCCTGGAGCGTGTAGACCAGACGCTCATAGTCAGGCAGAGAGGAAAGCATTAGCCGAATTGAGGAACGAGTTGAATCGATCGGCCGGGTATCCGGCGGCGCAGTTTTGCGACTCGCTTCTGGCCAAGTCGCTCAAAAGCCGCTTCTCGTTCCAGTTTCATCTCATAAGCGCCGGCCCAGCGGGTAAATTCCTGGGTCTTTTCGAAACCGTTGCATTATACCGCCTTTGTCAGTACCAGGCAAGCCGATGCCCGATGATCCACCTCAACCACCTCACCTACACCTATCCTGACTCCTCCCACGCCGCGCTCACCGGCGTGACACTGCACGTCGCCGAGGGAGAGTTCGTCCTCGTGGCGGGGCCCTCTGGCGCGGGCAAGTCCACGCTGCTGCGCTGCCTCAACGGGTTGGTGCCCCACTTTACCGGCGGCAGGCTGAGCGGGAGCATCACCGTCGCCGGACGCGATCCCGTCGCCGAGGGGCCGCAGGTGCTCAGCCGTCTGGTCGGCTTTGTCTTCCAGGACCCCGAGGCACAGTTTGTCGTTGATCGGGTCGAGGACGAAATCGCCTTTGCGCTGGAGAACGCGGCCATCCCCCCGGCTCAGATGCGCGTGCGCGTCGAGGAGGCGCTGGGCCTGCTGGACTTGGTCCCACTGCGCGACCGCCCGCTGGAGACGCTCTCCGGCGGCGAGAAGCAGCGTGTCGCCATCGCTGCCGGCGTGGCCCTCCGCCCGCGTATCCTCGTGCTCGACGAGCCTACATCCCAACTCGACCCCCAGTCAGCCCAGGAAGTACTGCAATCGCTGGTGCGCCTCAACCGCGACCTGGGGTTGACCATCATCTTGGCCGAACACCGGCTAGAGCGCGTCCTGCCCCACGCCCACCGCCTGGTCTACCTCCCCGGCCCCAACAAGCCGGTGTTGAGTGGCCCCCCGCGCCACGTCCTGCGCCAGATAGACCTGACCCCGCCGCTGGTCACGCTGGCCAAAGCACTGGACTGGGAACCACTGCCGCTGACCATCGAAGAAGGTCATCGCTTCGCCGCGAAACCCCAAACCCCCAAGAAGCAACCCGCCATTCGCAATTCGCAATTCGCAATTCGTCATTCGCAATTCGTCATTCGCAATTTGCACTTTGCTTACGACGGCACACCTGCATTGCGGGAG
>CAYQTW010000164.1:1197-5193 GCA_964420485.1 uncultured Anaerolineales bacterium | reverse complement strand
GGGCGGGGGAGTTGGTCGCGCTGATGGGCCGCAACGGCTCCGGCAAGACCACGCTGCTCAAGTGCATCGTCGGGCTGCTCCGGCCCCGGCAAGGGGAAATCACGTTGGCGGGTGAATCGCTCATCGGGCAAAAGACGGCCGACGTGTGCCGCAGCGTCGGCTACCTGCCCCAGATGCCGGACGACCTCCTGTTCGCCGACACCGTCGCCGATGAACTGGTGGTCACGCTGCGCAACCACGGCCTGCTGGACGATTCCCCCATCGCCCCCGCCGACCTGCTGGCCCGCCTGGGTCTGAGCGGTCTGGCCACGCACTATCCCCGCGACCTGAGCGTCGGTCAGCGACAGCGGGTGGCGCTGGGTGCTGTCACCGTCACCCGCCCCCGGCTGCTCCTGCTCGACGAGCCCACGCGAGGGATGGACTATTCCACCAAGCGGGAACTGGTGCGCCTCCTGCGGGAGTGGCAGGCGGAAGGAGCCGGCGTGCTTCTGGCAACCCACGACGTCGAGTTGGTCGCGCAGGCCGCCGGCCGCGTCGTCGTGCTCGACCAGGGCGCAGTCAGCGCCGCCGGCCCTCCGGCCGAGGTGTTGACCGCTGCGTCGCTCTTTGCCCCGCAGATAGCGCGGCTCTTTCCCGGCGCCGGCTGGCTGACCGTCGAGGACGCGCTGGCGGGATTGAGCGCGGCGCGGTTTTGACTTTGGCGCAGTTTGGATTATACTGAAGGTAGAGTGATGAGACTATGCCACACGAAAAATCGTATCATCTCAATATTCTGGGGCACTTTTAACGTAGCCGCGCTTTCCATAGCGCGTTATGTCCGCGAGGTATGGAAACCTCGGCTACATTGCCCCACTTTATTGAGCAGATACCTATCTGGCATCTGTTCGTCCTCGGAGGCAGTATATGCCACTACTTTGCGATCCTCCTCTACTTGTTGCCGGCAACTTGGATGTAACACACAAACCAACCAACAAACCAACCATCCCCCTCTTCCCCGGCTACGTCCTCGACCTGGACGGTACCGTCTACCTGGGCGACGCGCTCCTGCCCGGGGCCAAACGCGCGATTGAGACGCTGCGGGCGGCTGGCTCCCACATCGTCTTTCTCAGCAACAAGCCCCTCCAGACCCGCGCCGACTATGCCGCCAAACTGACCCGCCTGGGTATCCCCACCGCACCCACCGAGGTGATCAATTCCTCCTGGGTACTGGCCCGCTGGCTGCAAGACGAGGCCCCCGGCGCTGCACTCTTTGTCATCGGGGAGCCGCCGCTGCTGGCGGAACTGCGTGCCGCCGGCTTTCGCCTGACCGAGCAGCCCGGCGAGATCGAGTTCGTCATCGCCTCCTTCGACCGCACCTTTGACTATCGCAAACTCCAGATCGCCTTCGACGCAGTGCGCGCCGGAGCGCGTTTCATCGCCACCAATGGTGACCGTTACTGCCCCACGCCCCAGGGCGGTCTGCCCGACGCGGCGGCGGTCATCGGCGCGATTGAAGGCTGCACCGGCAAACAGATCGAGGTCATCGTCGGCAAGCCATCACCCATCACCGTCCGTGCCATCCTCGACCGTCTGCAACTCCCGGCCCGCGAGTGTATCATCGTCGGCGACCGGCTAGAGACGGACGTGCGCATGGGCCAAGAGGCTGGGATGGCGACAGCCGTCGTCCTCACCGGCGTCACCACGCCCGAACTATGGGCCGCTTCCGAAATCCAGCCCGATTATGTGCTCTGCAGCCTCGACGAATTGCTGCCCGTCGTGTCAAGTCAAACGATAGTGTCACCGGAAGGCAGTTACCTCCGGTGATATTTTCATTTGAGTGAACTAGAACACATTAGTGACATTTTACACGAATGAATACGGGCGCTTGACGAAAGTGATGGTTTGCGCTACAATAGCGCAGAGATACGGGCGGGCCAAGCCCCGCCCGTTTGGTTGCAAGATGATTATTCCGCCGTCAAGCGCGGCCAGTGTTCGGGAGGAGATGAGTGAATCAACAGACACAACAAGTAGAATTGACAGCCGAAAAACGGACAGTGTTGGGCAAGCAAGTAAACCAACTACGACAGCAAGGATGGGTGCCAGCCGTGATGTATGGACGCGGCTTTGACCCCGTACCGTTGCAATTCGAGAAGCGGAGTTTGAGACACGTGCTCTCGCAGACCGGTGGTAGCCAACTCGTTCGCATCAACGTCGCAGGACAGAAACGACCCGAAATGGCCCTCGTGCGCGATGTACAGCGCGACGTCATCAGAGGCACGTTGTTGCACGTGGATTTTTACCGCGTGATGATGACCGAACGCCTCACTACCGAGGTGCCGTTGATGACATTCGGAGCATCCCCGGCGGTGGAACAGAATGAGGGCATTCTGCTGCACGGTATCTCTACTGTCGAGGTTGAATGCCTGCCGGGCGACCTGGTGGACGCAATAGAGGTAGACCTCTCCGGCCTGACCGAGGTGGGCCAGGCATTGTGCGTGCGTGACCTGACTGTCCCTGCCGGCATAGAGATACTCACCGACCTGGACGAGGTAATTGCACACGTGGTTATGATGAGGGCGGAAGAAGAAGTAATAGAAGAAGAAGTACCCGAGGCCGAAGAAATTAAAGTCATCACGGAGGCCGAGGGCGAAGAAACGGCTGGCGAAGAGGGTTAGCCGGGTAGCCATGGGCAAGAAAAAAAGCGGAGGCAGGAAAACAAACCTGCTTCCGCTTTTTGATTCTAGTCTCTGGCTGGCCCGATTGGTGCTGACCAAAGAAATCCAGTACCCTCTCAATAGGTAGGGGCGAACCCTTGCGGTCGCCATCGTGGGCAGGAGCAAGTCCTGCCCCTACCCCAGGATATTGAGAAGATACGAAATCCGTGTGTGTCCGTGAGCAATGTTAAAGGTGTCAGTCAATCAGTCCCGCCGTTGCGATTTGCCAACGGCTTACGATGCTGGTATAATACCAATGTGCCACCCTAGCTCAATCGGCAGAGCGATCGCTTCGTAAGCGATAGGTTTTGGGTTCGATTCCCAAGGGTGGCTCTACCACAAAAGCCCCGCATAAGGGGCTTTCTTTCTGACAGAGAGCGAATGATCACCTCAACCCCACGACGCGACCCCTGGCGAGTCACCTGGCAGATAACGACCAGCGACAGTTTGCTGGCCGTTCTGCTGTTAGCCATCGCCGCCGGACTGACCATCGCCACGTGCCTGCCCCAGATGCCCCTGGCCGAGCCGGTAGCCTACGCGCGATGGCTTTCCGAAGCGCAGGCCCGTTTCGGTCAGGCCACCCAAACGATGCAAACGCTGGGCTTGTTCACGATCACGCGCTCTCTGGGCTTTCGTTTACTTTTCGCGCTTCTGACCGGCTGCCTGCTGCTCCGGTTGGTGGAAAGCGGCGACCGGCTGCGGCAGAACCGGAAGATAGCCGAGCCAGCGGGAGAATGGCAATCGCTCGCCGGCGTGCGCCTGCCCGACGTGATGGATGACCTGCGCCGCCAGCGCTACCGAGTGTTGAGCCAGCCCCCGCTCTTCCAGGCCGATCGCTGGCCGTGGGCTGACCTATTGCCCCCACTGGTCAGCACTGGCGGACTATTGCTGCTGGCCGGGTTGCTCGTCACCTACCTGCGGGGTTGGCGCGTCGAGGGGCTGATCGTACAAAGCGGCAGTAGAGTCACGCCACATGGCGCCGAGCAATGGGTGGCGCTGGACGATGACGCTAGAAGAGTGACACACAGCCCCGGCATCGTGACATTTGTCCAGGAGCGCGGGCCTGGCGTGCGGGTCGCTGCCCGCGATGGAACAGGGCAACCACTGCCGCTCCAACAAGCCGCCAATGCTGACCCAGTCACACAACTGACCGTAGCACTCACTGAGGACCAACACTTTGCCATCCCAGAGGCTCAATTGGGCGTCCGGCTGGCATTGCCACCCGGCCACACTCCTGATGCTCACGGCCCCGTGCTCGTCCAGGTCTACCGCAGCCCACCCGGCCGGCTGGCAACCGAGACAC
>CAYQTW010000164.1:0-1187 GCA_964420485.1 uncultured Anaerolineales bacterium | reverse complement strand
GAATTGACGGTGGACGACGTGACATTGGAACTCATCAGCGTGCCCTACGCCCGGCTGACCGTCACCTTCAACCCCAGTCTCTGGCCCACCGGCGCGGGCATCGTGCTTCTGATGGCAGGAGTGCTGGGAAGCGTCGCGTGGCCTATGCGCCGGTTCTGGCTGCGAGAAGAAAAGGGGGAAATCACGGGCGCCGGCGATCTACCGCCCATTCTGGCGAGAGGCGAGGAGACCTGACGTGCAACCTGGCGTGATTCTCACTGGACTGGCCTGCGGCGCCTTGCTGGCGGTGGCCGGGCTGACGTTGTGGGACGGCCTGCGCCAGACGCCGGGGCTCTCCCGGGCAGCGTGGGTTCTCGGTTGGGTGGCAGCGGCGCTCCTGCTGATTGGGGCGCTGCTCGTCTGGCAAGGGAATCACGATGTGCCCGCCCTGCGCCTGATTCTGATAGCGGCCCTGGCTGCCCCACCAGGCCTCCATCGCCGTCGCCCCTCCCACTGGAGCAATGTGATGTTCATCCTGCCGGCACTGGCACTGGCCGAGGTTGGCTTATTCTTGATCTCGAAACCCGTTGCCGGTGAGACTGTCAGCCTTCCGATACGACCGATGGAACTAGCAATCGTCGTCTGCGGCGGGCTGGGAGCGCGGGCACTAGGCGCGGCCCTGAACGTGATCGCCATCCCGTCCTCCATCCCCAAGTTAGGGGCTTTTGCTGTCACCTACGCGCTGCTGACGTTGCTGGTGGGCAGCACGGCGCTGGTAAACCTGTGGCAACGAGGAACGATGTGGGGAGGAAGCGCCAGCGAGGCCGGGCTGGCGGCAGTCTGGCTGACCTGGGGCGCAGCCTGGCTAGGCCCGCGCCAGCGCCCCCGTCTGCGAGCGGGGCTGATCGTCATGGCGGCATCGTTGCTCATTGTACTGGCTGTTGGGTAAGCGGTCACAGCGGTTAAAACCGCGTGCAACGCTTGCAAAATCGGCCTTCGCCGATTGTACCAGTCGCCGTAGGGCGACTTGGCAGACGTTGCCGCGAATTCATTCGCCGGGCGAGGAACGATGTGGAGAGGAAGCGCACACGGTCACAGCGGTTAAAACCGCGTGCAACGCTTGCAAAATCGGCCTTCGCCGATTGTACCAGTCGCCGTAGGGCGACTTGGCAGACGTTGCCGCGAATTCATTCGCCGGGCGAGGAACG
>CAYQTW010000163.1:6407-7487 GCA_964420485.1 uncultured Anaerolineales bacterium | reverse complement strand
AGGACGCTGGCCTCTCAAGCCGGAAACAGGGGTTCGACTCCCCTTGGGGCTACTCTATATTCCACCACCGCCCCACCCCCACCGGTGGGGGCGTTCTTGTTTCAGAGTTCAACTTTCCCCAAAAAAGCCCCAGCAACATTCAACGCCAGTCCACGGTCGAGACATTGCCCTCGTGCTAGCCTAATTCAAGTACATCACGACGACGACGCTCAGACCCCACAGAATGACCGTGGCTTGCAGCGGCCGGTCGGAGAACGCGATCTCTTCGGGTGCACCGCCCATTCCCTTGACGTGGATCAGGTACAGATAGCGAAAGATGCCGTACATGACAAAAGGAATGGTCAGCATCATGGCGTGGTTCTGGGGCAGGTTGGGAGCGGAAAAGGTGTAGAGTGCGTAGGCCAGCAATGCCGATGCAGTCACAATGCTGATGATGTGGTCGAGCAGTGGCAGGTTGTACTCTTGCAGACTTTGGCGGTGCGCGTTGGCGTTCTCCTTCAGCAACACCAACTCGTGGCGGCGCTTGCCAAAGCCGATCAGCAATGCCAGCAACGTCATACAGACGTACAGCCAGGGCGAGAAGCGCGTAGCGTTCACCAGCGGCACGCCGGCCGCCACACGTAGCAAAAAGCCACCCGCTATGAGCATCACGTCAATAATGACGGCGTTCTTGAGCCAAAAGGAGTAGGCGATCTGTAGCAGCAAGTAGCCGAGCAAGATGGCGCCAAAAGTCGGGTCGAGCAAAAAGCCCAGTGGCAACGCGATGAGAAGAACAAGTACCGCCGCGACGATGGCTGGACTGGCGCCGAGTTGGCCCGAAGCGATAGGCCGGGTGCGCTTCCTGGGATGCTGGCGGTCTTTTTCGACGTCGGCCAGGTCATTGATAATGTAGACTGCCCCGGAGACCAGGCATAGCAACGCAAAGCCGGCGCTGGTTTGGGCCAGGTAGTACAAAGTGAACAGTTTAACATCAAAGACCAATGCAGCAAAGATAAAAATATTCTTGACCCATTGCTTGGGCCGCATAGTTTTGATCAAGCCAGTGATCACAGTGTTGACCTCCAGGGGAATGGCGAATTG
>CAYQTW010000163.1:0-6307 GCA_964420485.1 uncultured Anaerolineales bacterium | reverse complement strand
GCGAATTGCGAATTGCGAATTGCGGTGTGCAGGATGATACCAGAGTTGCTCGATTTCGGCAAGCGGCTAATTGCCAACCTTGCGTTTAGCCTGTTTTGAGGTATGCTTATAGTGCGATGGCAAAAAAACGCTTGGACGTTCTGCTAGTCGAGCGGGGACTGGCGGAGAGCCGGACGCAGGCCCAACGGCTGATTCGCGCCGGCCTGGTGCGCGTGAGAGGACAGGTGGCCGACAAGCCCGGCCCCCAGGTGATGACGAATGTCGAAATCACGTTGCAGGCCCGTCCGCGCTTTGTCGGCCGGGGCGGGGAGAAACTGGAAGCGGCGCTGGCACGCTTTGAGTTGGACGTGACCGGCGCAGTGGCAGCCGATGTGGGGGCTTCCACCGGCGGTTTTACCGATTGCTTGCTTCAGCACGGCGCACGGCGCGTCTACGCCATTGACGTGGGCTACGGCCAACTGGCCTGGCGCCTGCGGAACGACCCGCGCGTGGTAGTGATAGAGCGCACCAACGCGCGTTATCTGGAGAGTTTGCCGGAACCGGTGAGCCTGGTCACAGCCGACGTCGCGTTCATCTCACTGAGATTGATCCTGCCGGCGGCAGTGCGCTGGCTCAACCCGGAGGGCCAGGTAGTGGCGCTGATCAAACCACAATTCGAGGCGAGGCGGCGCGAGGTTGGGAAGGGCGGAGTGGTGCGCGACCCGGAGGTGCACCGGCGCGTGCTGGAGCGAGTGCTGAGTATCGCAGCCGAGTTGGGCCTGGGGCTGCGCGGCCTGATGCCCTCGCCGCTGCGTGGGCCGGCCGGCAACGTCGAGTTCCTGAGCTGGTGGGAGATGGGAGCAAAAAGGCTGGAGGCGGAGGCCGCGATAGCGGCTTGTATGACAGAGGTGGAGGCCGAAAAATGATCGACCCAAAAGTTAAACTGCAAAGGCTGGAGAGGATTCTCGAAATCAGCCGCGAACTGACCTCTACGGTATCCCTGGAGCCTTTGTTGCATCAGATCGTCGAGGTGGCGGCTGAACTGAGTGGCAGCCAGGCCGCCTCCATCCTGTTGCTGGACACCCGGAGCGGTGAGTTGCGCTTCCGTGCCGCCAATGACGATCCAGCCGGCCAACTGCGCGACATCCCGGTTCCGGTCGAGAATAGCATCGCCGGTGCCGTCCTTGTATCTGGAAAACCAGCCGTCGTCTCCGACACCCGCGCCGAGCCCCGTCACTACCAGGTCGTGGGGAAGCGGACTGGTCTCGAGACAAACTCGCTGCTCGCGGTACCTCTCCAGATCAAGGATCGGCGCATCGGGGTTCTGGAAGCAATCAACAAGCAAGCGGGAGGTACGTTTGACCAGGAAAACGTCGAGATATTGACCACGCTGGCAGCCCAGGCCGCGGTGGCGATTGAGAACGCGCAGCTGGTGGGGGCGCTACAGGCAGCCTACGAACGACTAGAGGAATTGGACCAACTAAAGTCGAACGTTATTGCCATCGCCTCCCACGAACTGCGTACCCCACTGGGGCTGATCCTGGGATACGCCACCCTGCTACAAGAGCAACTGGGAGAGGCAGCCAAACCACAACTGGATGCCGTGTCACGGGCTGCCCTGCGTCTCAAGTACATTATCGAGACCATGCTCAACATGCGCTACCTGGAGACCGGGCAGATGGAATTGTCGCCCACTTGCTTTGACCTGCGAGCCGAGATAAAAGAGGCATGCAATGACTATCGCACCATCGCGCAGGCGAAAGAGTTGGTGCTAGAAACCGACCTGCCAGACGTGGAGACGCTCACCCAGGCGGATAGAGAAAAAATGCGTATTGTGCTGGACAACCTGATTTCCAACGCGGTAAAATTCACCCCTTCCGGCGGGCAGGTGCGGGTGGCGATGCGTCGCCGGGACGACGAAATAGAGTTGACAGTGACCGACACCGGCATCGGGATCGCGCCGCAGGAGTTGGAGCGCATCTTTGACCGCTTCTACCAGATCGAAGACCACATGACCCGCCGACACGGCGGGGTGGGGCTGGGCCTCTCCACCGTCAAGGGATTGGTGGAACTGCACGGCGGCCGCGTGTGGGCCGAAAGTGTCCCTGGCCGGGGCAGCCGCTTCATCGTCATCCTGCCCGCGAGACCCCCTCAACCTTAACCTTAACAGGAGAACCCCGTGGACCAAGCCCATATTCGAGATTTCTGTATCATTGCCCACATAGATCACGGCAAGTCTACGCTGGCCGACCGGCTGCTGGAACTGACCGGCACTATTGACCCACGCCAGATGACCGAGCAGGTGCTCGACTCGATGGAACTGGAGCGGGAGAAGGGTGTCACCATCAAAGCGTCGGCAGTGCGTATGTCTTACACCGCCGCCGATGGTGAGGAATATGAACTGAACCTGATTGACACTCCCGGACACGTGGACTTTTCCTACGAGGTCAGCCGGGCACTGGTGGCCTGCGAGGGGGCGCTCCTGGTCGTAGATGCCGCCCAGGGCATCCAGGCCCAAACGCTGGCCAATCTCTACCTGGCGATCGAGGCCGACCTCGAAATCGTCCCCGTCGTGAACAAAATTGACCTAAACTCGGCGCGACCCGACGAGGTGGCGCTGGAACTGGCCGAACTTTTAGGTGTAGATCCCGACGACGTGCTGTTTGTCTCGGCCCGGGAAGGGTGGGGAGTCGAAAAAGTGTTGGAGGCGGTGGTGACTCGGCTGCCGCCGCCCCGGGGCCAGCCCGACGCACCGCCGCGTGCGCTCGTCTTTGATTCCCACTACGACTCTTACAAAGGCGTGATCGCCTACGTGCGCGTGATGGACGGCGTGTTGGCGCAGAAGGAACCGCTGCTATTGATGGCCACCGGCGCCGAGACCGAGCCCGTCGAGGTGGGGATCTTTACGCCGGGGATGAGCCCTACGGGGCGATTGAACGCGGGTGAGGTGGGTTACGTCGCCACGGGGTTCAAGACGGTGCAAGAGTGTCACGTGGGCGACACGCTCACCAGCGCAGCTCACCCCACGTCGGAGCCCCTGCCCGGCTACCGTTCCGTAAAACCGATGGTCTTTGCCGGCCTCTATCCGGTCGAAGGCGAGGACTATAGTAACCTGCGTGACGCGCTGGAGAAATTGCAACTCAACGACGCGGCGCTGATCTTTGAGCCGGAGAGTTCCCAGGCGCTCCAGTTCGGCTTCCGCTGCGGTTTTCTGGGCCTGTTCCACATGGAGATCGTGCAGGAGCGGCTGGAACGGGAATACGGGTTAAACCTGATCGCCACGGCTCCCAGCGTTGCTTACCAGGTCGTCACCCGTGGCGGCGAGGAAATCCGGGTCGCCAGTCCTGCCGATTTGCCGGACCCCGACGTCGTCGAGGAGGTGCGCGAGCCATGGATGCGCATCCAGGTCTTTACGCCGGCCGAGTACATCGGGCCGGTGATGGAGTTGGTCAAGCGGCGGCGCGGTGTCTACCAGACTACCGAGTACGTGGACAGCCAGCGCGTCGTGCTGACTTACGAGATACCGCTGGCGGAAATGATCGTGGACCTGCACGACCGGCTCAAGTCAGCCACGCGGGGCTATGCCTCGCTCGACTACACTTTCGATGACTACCGGTCAGGCGATCTGATCCGCCTGGACATTCTGGTCAACAAGCAAATAGTGGACGCGCTGGCGCTGATTGTGCATCGTGATCAGGCCTACGAGAAAGGCTCGGTACTGGTGCGCAAGATGAGAGATGTCATCCCCAGGCAACTGTTCAAGGTGCCCATCCAGGCGGCCATGGGAGGGCGTATCATCGCCCGGGCAACGGTGGGCGCGTTGCGCAAGGACGTGTTGGCCAAGTGTTATGGGGGGGATGTGACAAGAAAACGCAAACTTCTCGAGAGGCAGAAAAAAGGCAAAAAGCGGCTCAAACAATTCGGCCAAGTCGTAATCCCGCAAGAGGCTTTTCTAGCGGTGTTGAGGCTGGGTGAAGATTGATGGTGGATTATCGATTCACCAGGGTCAAGGTGTAACGGATGAAAAGCGGATAAACGGATGGATGGTGCTCACCTATCCGCTGCACCAAGCACAGTATTGATTCACCATCCGAACCGCCGGTGCAGTTTTTCACGGAACTCGTCCATCGTCTCCTGGATGAGCGGGTAGGTCAACCAAACCGTCGCCAAACCAAATAGTCCTCCGGTGAGGGTGCGCATAAAGGGCGTTGTCTCGTGAGGAGGGATGGGGAAGTTGGGTAGTAGCACGGACAGGACATACGAGAGGGTCTGGTAGCCACCGTCCAACGCCATCGGCAGGAGACCGAGGCCGATGTAGACCCACCAGGGAAGCGGGCGCACGCGCCGCCGTCCCAATACGTAGAACAGCCCAAAGAGGAAAATCGCGCCGTGGATGGCTATGCACCTCTGGCAGAGAGCCATCTTGTACCCCACAGCCTCATTGCCGACGAAGGTGGATGACCACTGGCCCACCAGCGCGTCGGTCCCCACTCGTTCCACCAACTCGGGCCACATGTAGGCGAACTGCGGCCCAAACAGGAACCAGGAGCGCTGCGGTAACTGATTGCACAGCGGCCGGTAGATGAGGTGGATAACCATCGCTGGCCCTGTGGCTCCCAGGCGCATCAGCACCGGGGCCAGGATGGGGAGACCCACGTAGAGCAAGGCCAATGCGTTAAAGACGGCCAGCCAGTGTTTGGATAGATAGAAAACGAAGCGGTCGGCCAGGATGATGGCCCGGCGCTCTGCTGTGCTCACCCGCCGCGTCTCCGTTCTCCGCCGCTCCACCTCAGCCAGCACATCGGCTGTATCCGGTTGTTCAGGGGGGCTTGACTGATCCATTTGCAACAACGAACCCTGGCAAAGGTATCTTTTTCAAACTGGGGAATATGGATGCCGAAACTTGTTTCGGTCTTGTGAAACCGAGTCCCGCTCAGCAAGAACACCAACGAGATTTCGGCGAGCTCAATCGAGCCGTTGGCGCATCCATACCACTTTCACCTTCGCCAGGGTAAGTAAACGTATCTGCTCAATAAAGTGGGGCAATGTAGCCGAGGTTTCCATACCTCGCGGGCATAACGCGCTATGGAAAGCGCGGCTACGTTAAAAGTGCCCCAGAATATTGAGATGATACAAGTAAACGAACCTATCCGAGTTTCTCCTCAAAAGCCGCTGTGAGCGCGGGTACCACCTTGAACAAGTCACCAACGATGCCATAGTGCGCCAGTTTGAAAATCGGTGCTTCGGGGTCCTTGTTGATGGCGACGATGACCTTGCTGGTGCGCATACCAGCCTGGTGCTGGATCGCACCCGAGATACCGGCGGCGATATACAGGTCGGGGCTGACCGTCTTGCCGGTCTGGCCCACCTGGTGCTCGTAGGGGATCCAACCGGCGTCCACAGCCGCGCGGGAAGCGCCCAGCGCCCCGCCCAGCGTCTTTGCCAGTGTGCGCACGGGCTCAAAGCCCTCCGGCCCGGCGACGCCTCGCCCGCCAGAGACAATGATGCCAGCGTCGGCCAGGCTCACGCCCCCCTCGGTTTCCTTGAACCCGGTCACTTGAGAGGAGATATCATCCTCGGCCAGGGCCGGCTCCACCCGAATCACGTCACCACTGCGGGCCGGATCGGGCTCTGGCTTGGGGAAGGCGCGCACGCGGGTGGTAAAGATCTGCGGTCGCCGCTCAGGGATGGTACACTTGGAGAGTAACTTGCCCGCATAGATGGGGCGCGTGGCGACCAGTTGGCCGTCCTCGGACTCGATCGCGATGCAGTCGGCGATGCAGCCGGTGTCCAGTTCCACCGCTAATGCCGGCCCCAACTCGCGCCCGCGAAAGGTCGCGCCGATGAGGACGACGGACGGCTCGGCCTCGCGCACTGCCTGGGCCAGCAGTGCGGCCATCGGCTCGACGCGAAAGTCGGCCAGCGTCGCATCCTCGGCCAGGAGAACCGTGTCGGCTCCGTAGGAGATGGCCTCCTGTGCCAGAGCGTCCACTCCCGGCCCGCCAAAGACGCAGGCGGTCACGCTGCCGCCCGTCGTACCGGCCAGACGGTGCGCCGTGCCGATGGCCTCCCAGGAAACGGCTGCCGGCTCTCCCTTGAACTGTTCTATCCAAACAAAGATGTCGTTGCTCATTCTTGGTTGTCTCCTCATAATGTTTCTGGTAGCAGGTTGGGATTGACTGTGGCAAGGCCCTCTCGTTCGGCCGCCGTGCAGAGCTGGGCATCGGCAGAGACAAAAGTCATTGAGAGCCTTTCCGCTTTCAATGCCTCGGCCAGCCGCAGCGCCGTCGCCAATTGGACCGCGTCATAGGCACGGAGTGGGTAGCGA
>CAYQTW010000162.1:3946-7496 GCA_964420485.1 uncultured Anaerolineales bacterium | reverse complement strand
TCCGTGAGCAATGTTAAAAGTGTCAGTCAATCAGACTGCTTGGTGCTACACGTATGCGGGAGCACATCACATGAGACCTGAAACCGCGAAACACGAATCTCTTCCCGTCGTCGTTCTCTGTGGCGGAGAGGGCACTCGTATGCGAGGCTCTACGCCCACTAAAAAGGAACTGGTCGAGGTCGGCGGGCGTCCCATCCTCTGGCACGTGATGAAGATCTATGCCACCTACGGCCACACCCGCTTCATTCTCACGCTGGGCCATCAGGCCGAAGCAATCAAGCGATATTTCCTCGAATACGAGCCTATGAGTTGCGACTTTACCGTCCACCTGGGCCAGACGAGTCCTGTTTCCTACCATCAGTCCAACACGGAGGAGGACTGGGAGGTCACGTTGGCAGACACGGGGATCCACACGGAGAAAGGCTCGCGCATCTACCGCGTTGCTCAATATATTGACACCGACACCTTCTTCGTCACCTACGGCGATGGGGTGGGTGACGTGAATCTGGATGACCTACTGGCCTTCCACCGGCAACACGGCCTGCTGGCAACTGTGACTGGCGTGCGCCCGCGCTCTCAGTACGGTATCCTCCAAGTGGACGAGACGGGGCAGGTGACCGGATTCAGGCAAAAGCCGCAACTGGAGCACTGGATCAACGGAGGCTTTATGGTTTTCGAGCGTGAGGTGCTGTCCTACCTGACTAGTGGTGACGGTGTCCATCTGGAGAGAGAGACTCTGCCCCGTCTAGCCGCTGAAGGACAGTTGATGATGTACCATCACATTGGCTTCTGGCGCTCAATGGATACCTTCAAGGAAGCGCTAGAGTTGGATGCTCTCTGGCGCGAAAGCGCACCCTGGAAAACCTGGGACAATTAACAATGAACAATGAACAAGCAATTCGCAATCTACAATCTTTCTGGCTGGACCGTCCTGTCTTTGTCACCGGCTGCGCCGGATTTCTCGGCTCCTGGCTGACCGTTGCCCTGGTCGAGGCCGGGGCCTCCGTCGTCGGTCTCGTTCGTGACGCGGTGCCCTTTTCCCACCTGCGCAGATCCGGCTATCAAGATCGTATCGCCGTCGTGCGCGGGGACGTGACCGACTATGAATTGGTCGAACGGGCGCTGAACGAGTACGAGATTGACACCATCTTTCACCTGGCCGCCCAGACCATCGTGCCCATCGCCAACCGGGCGCCCCTCTCGACCTTTGATACCAACGTCAAGGGCACGTGGACAGTGCTGGAGGCGGCCCGGCGCTCGCCACAAGTCACCCGCGTGGTGGTCGCCTCATCCGACAAGGCCTACGGCGCGCCCGAGAAACTGCCCTACACCGAGGATGCTCCCCTACTAGGTTGCTATCCCTACGACGTGTCCAAAGCCTGCGCCGACATCATCGCCCGCGCCTACACTGCTACATACGACCTGCCGGTGGCAGTCACCCGCTGCGCCAATCTCTACGGCGGCGGAGACCTGAATTGGAGCCGCATTGTTCCGGGCACGGTACGCAGCGTCATCCGGGGCGAGCGTCCCATCATTCGCTCTGACGGCACCTTCTTGCGTGATTACCTCTACGTGAAGGACGCTGTCCATGCTTACATGACGTTGGTCGAGCACCTGGACGAATCTGAGGTGAGTGGTGAAGCGTTCAACTTTGGCATGGACAGCCCCAAGTCCGTCCTGGAGACGGTGCAGGCCATTATCGCCGTCTCCGACCACCCAGAGTTGGAGCCGGTAGTGCTGGACGACGCGCCGCACGAGATCCAGGCCCAGTATCTCGATAGCAGCAAAGCCAGTCGCGTGTTGGGCTGGTCGCCCCGCTATTCGCTCGAGGAGGGGCTGCGGGAGACGGTGGAATGGTATCGGGAGTTCCTGGATCGGTAGATTGGTGGATTGGTAAATTGGTAGATTGGGCGGGCAAACACATTCTGGTAACCGGCGCGACCGGCTTCGTTGGACACCACCTGACTCGGCATCTGGCGCAGGCCGGGGCGGAGGTCTGGACAACCGGGTTGCCCAACGAACAACCTCCGCTTGGCACGACGCGCCATCTGTCGCTGGACGTGCGCGACGCTGACGCAGTTCGCGCTGTCGTCGTCGAGGCCGCGCCGCAGGTCGTCTTTCACCTGGCTGCTGCCGGCGTTACCAACCCCGGCGTTGACCCGGCGCTGGCGCTGGCGGTGAACGCCGGTGGGACGGTACACCTGCTGGAGGCGCTGCGCGGGCAAGGTGTGCGGCGGGTAGTGCTTGCCGGCACCTGCTACGAGTACGGAGCGAATCAGCGAGTCAGCGAGTCGACGAATCAGCGATTATCGGTTGAGGGGTTGGACCCTTTTAACGCCTACGCCGCCTCGAAGGTGGCTGCCTGGGCCTTTGGGCGCATGTACTGGCGAGCGCACGACCTACCCGTCGTCACCGTGCGGCCATTCCAGGTTTACGGGCCAGGGCAGGTACCGCACACGCTCATTCCGGCCGCCATCCGCGCCGCGCTGTCCGGAGAGGACTTTCCGATGACGCCGGGCGAGCAGGAGCGGGATTTCATCTACGTGGAGGACGTGGTGGAGGGCATGTTGGCCGCCGCCCAGGCGCCGGGGATTGAGGGACAAAGCCTCGACCTGGGGACGGGACAGGCTCACACGGTCCGCCAGGTGGTGGAGCGCGTATGGGCGCTGACGGAAGCGCAAGGCCGCATCCTGGCAGGGGCTCTGCCCTATCGCCCCGCCGAGGTGATGCGCCTGTCCGCCGACGCCGGCCGCACGGCCCGCCTGACCGGCTGGCGGGCGCGGATGAGGTTGGAGGAAGGATTGAGGCGCACGATAGATCAGGTATAGGAGGTATTGAGAGATGGCTGAAATGGTCACAATTCCTGTAGAACTTGGTGTGGAACAACTCGTCCACGCTATACAGCGGTTGCCTGTTACCCAGCAGCGAGAAGTATCGTATGCACTGGAAGACCTATTTTTTGGCCTGTTAATCGCCGAAACAGAGAATGATGAAATGTTCTCCAGAGAGGCAGCAATGGCTTACGTGGAGCGAGTAGAGGCTATCACATGACGTGGGAGGCAATCTACGCCAGTACATTTTTGAAGGACTATGAGCGTCTCCCCAGGTCGGTTCGGGAGCGTGTGAAACGTATTGCCTTTGGAGAGAAAATCCGGCAGGATCCATTTCTTGGAGGAAGGACAGCCAAGATCAGAGGGTATCAGGATTACTACCGCATCCGTGTAGGTGACTAGCGCATCGGTCTGCAATTGGACTTTGATCTCTGCCTGATCGAGTTTCGCCGCGTTCTTCACCGAAGCCAAATTTATCGTCGCTTCCCATGAGTAATTTTGACGCTAACACTATTCGTCAACAGATTGTGGCTCTGGTGGCCGAGTACCACCGCGCGGCTCACGCTTCCCGCCCCTTTGTCCCCGGCGAGACGCGGATCAACTATGCCAGCCGCGTCTACGACGAGCGGGAACTGATCGCCGCCGTGGATGCCTGCCTTGACTTTTGGCTCACTGCCGGTCCCCGCACCGCAGCGTTCGAGCAGCGGTTGGCAGAGTAC